>JAVVYT010000117.1:0-5065 GCA_036650995.1 Clostridia bacterium
AAAAATAGGCAACAGGTTTTTGAAAATCTGTTGCCTTTATAAATTAATCTGTTGCCTTTAAAATTTTAATTTACTGTTACATTGTATTCTTTAAAACAAGCATCTTTATAGGCTAGTACTTCATTAAGAGATTCTTGATTTGCTGTGAGAAATTCGTTCTGTTCAACATCTTTGAATTTTATTTCTCCGGCATGGACACTATCTATGCTAAAAAATTTATCAGTGTTTTTAGCAAGCCTAAAACTCTCTATTCCAGTAGGTAGGTAGGTGAGCTTTATATCCTCAGTCTTGCTGTATGGATTTATAATTATATTGCCTAAAACTAGGTATTCGCAGTCTTTCAGCAATAAATTCCGATATGTAAAGGGCAAAAAAACATCGTCTTTTGGTCTAAAATAACACGATTCAAATACCTCAATATCTTTTCCAACCATTGATGCGTCACCTTTGTACACTTCTAGTACTTTAACTTTACTTAAAGTACTGAGATATGCACGGGTTCTTTCACCTGCAAAAGACACCCTGGCTACAAATTCAGGATCTTTTACTTTAGAAGACTTACCAGGCTTCATTCTTTTCTCGCCTGACGAGTATAGTGTGCGAACTGTGTAGTCATTAAATTTGGATTCATCAACAGTTAAATCACCTATTCTAAATTTCATAAAAACAGCAGCAAATAGTATCGAAATAGTTAGCACTACCGTGATTATTACACTAATTTTTTTCAAAAAAATCACCCTTTCTATTGATTAGCTTTTACTATACAACCGTCCTGCATATGAAAAATTTCATCGCATAAAAGCTTTATATCTTCTGCATTATGACTAGCTATTAAAATAGTGGCACCACGTTTTTTCTCGTCTAATACTATCTCACGAAGTAGTGAAACACCATTTTCATCGAGTGCGTTAGTTGGCTCATCGAGTATAATAAGCTCTGGCTTTTCCATTATAGCTTGTGCAATTACAAGTCGTTGTTTCATTCCAAGTGAGTATTTACGAAACGGGCGTTTGTCATTTGGGTCAAGTCCTACTTTTGTAATGCTTGATGCAATTTCAGCCTTGCCAATTTTTTTATTCAAATTAGCTAAAACAGTAAGAGATTCCATACAGTTTAAATCTGGCCAAAGACCAACGTTTTCTATTATAAGTCCAAGATTTTCAGGTGATGAAATATCTTTCCCGATTACTTTGCCATTAACTGTGATACTTCCTGTGGTATTAATAAGTCCGCAAATTGCACGAAATAGCATTGTTTTACCACAACCATTTCTTCCGACAAAACCATAGACCTTGTTTTTTTCAAGGGATAGGTTAATATCTTTTAGTATTACTTTTTTGTGTATCTCTTTTGAAACATCGCAAAGCTCAATATAGTTCATAAAATGTCCTCTCTTTATGTTAATTCTTTGTCGATAGAAAAAATATCGATTTTTTTAATGAGTATAGCACCAATCACAATTATAATTACTGAGGTAATTAAAAGAGAAAGGCTGGAATTAATCAGTTTGTTGCCCTCTTTCCAATAATAAAAGTAGCTGTTTATTGGATTAAAATAATAAAGAATGTTGGTGTTAAAAACTTTTATAGTAGCTAGTATCGCAGATAAAATCAATGCACATACATTGGTTAGATAGGCAAAATGATTTGCCATTAAAAGCGAAGTAACATTTATAAAAAGAGCTATTAAAAAGATAAACAACAATATATTTATGAATAAAAATATAATCTCATTTAGTGAGGATATATTAGTTACCCCTTTTATAAAAAATGTAGCTAGTATAAAGATAAAATAAATAGCAACCGCTAAAAAACAGGCAATAAAGATTAAAAATATTTTTTTGAAGTACCATTTTATCTTGCTTGCATATCTCGTAAAAGTGTAAACAGAACAAATTTGTAGGTCCTCAATTAATATGTTTGAGATAGGATAAACGAGTATTAATATTGGCAAAAGTGTAAGAAATATCTTCATAAATACATCTATTGTCGGCGTCTTGATTCCTTGAAATAAAATAAAAGATAACTGCTTTATTACATCATTATCCGAAGAAATAGAGTTTGGAAGTAATATAAAAGTAAAAGCAGTAAAAATCGTAATTCCAATAATAATTAGATACTTGCTCTTTTTCATTTTGTTTTTATAACCCTTTCAATAGCTAAATTTTTATATTAAATCGGTTTTGTATCGTTTTAAGGCAATACTAGACATTATAATAATGCCAACTATGAATACTGCAAAAAAGCATAGTGGGAAAATAATTGGCTTTGGAAACCAGGGAACTGCTGGGAAAATAAAAATATTTATATTGAAACTGTTTTTTGTGTAAGTACCTAAAAAAGTTAAAATATTACTGATTATAAAAAATATGCAAATGATAAATAACCTACTCTTTTTAATGAAAAATGATATGCAATATATCCCTACCGCCATTATTCCACCGGATATTGATAGAATAAACGTAAAGAGCAAATTATATAAATTTGGATAGTTATGTAATAAATAAGGAAACTGCATATGAGTTATAGCGGAAGCAGATTGCCCGAAAGCATCGCCTGTGAACGGCGTAACACTCGTAAATGGATACGCTATGACATTAGCTAGTAAATTTAATAGCTGTGGAATTAGTAGAACAATAAACGCCCCTAAAAATACGCAAATCATTTTAGAAAAATAATAGTTTTTAAAGGTAATTCTAGTTTGGATAACAGGTGTAATCTTTGCTTTGTAATCGGTAATAAAACTATCTGCAAATGGTAGTACTATAAGAAATGGATATAGTGCCATAACTATCCCTGCCGTACCCTTAATTCCTCTTAAATAAAAGAAATCTGAGGATGCGTTTAAGAAAAAAAAGTAGTCATTATAACATAAAATAAGCTCGGAAAAAAAACAAAATGCTGATATTAAAACCGATATCATTAATGCTATGTAAAACTCTTTCCGTTTAAACATAAGGTTTAGCTGCATTTGAATTGCACTTTTCATAAATACCTCCTAAATAAGAAAATTATGAAGTAAATTCTATTAAATTTTTTCCGTTATTAAATTCTTAAAATCCTCTTGTGCTTAGTATATCACTGGTTTTATGAAAGGTCAATAGGTAATTGCTATTTTTGCTAATTTTTTTAATAATTACCTATTCAAAGGGGTAAAAGTATACAAATTATTAAATCTAGAAAAATGCGTAACTAGTATCTAGCTTTTCTTTTAAGTGTATTTTTTCCTTATACAAGTATCATACTAGGCATTAAACTAGGTACTATACTAGGTATTATACTAGGCATTATACTAGGTATTAAACTAGGTATTATACTAGGTAGCATTAAAAAAATAAAACTGCGTTTTATATGGTTAATATAGGTGGTCTTATAGGCACTTTTTTACCACAAGAACAAGAAAAAAATGACGATTGATTTCACGAAAAACAGTTCAAATTTAATAGGCAGTTTGTACAAATAAATGATAATAATTTAGTAATGTTGTATAATATTTTCTATTGTAATCGTTACATATAAAACATATAATGGTATTGTAGTTAAGAGATAATCTTACTACGGATCGTTGGCAAAAGCCAACCACACCATCATTTTTCAAAGAGAAAGAGTTTTAAAAATTTGAAAAATGTGCTTAATATGGAAAGGAGATAATACAATGAGTCCATTATTAAAAAACACCCTAGATATGCACAATGTAGATGTGCAAGAATTTTTCAAGGTTGTAGACGAATGTAAAGGTGCTGTATATCTTATTACAGAGGACGGAAACAGATTAAATCTTAAAAGTAAGCTATGTCAAATCATTGGTATCACAAAATTAATTCAAGGTGGATCAATAAATGAGGTAGAAATTGCTTGCGATGACAAAGAGGACGAGTCAAAATTATTCCGCTTTAATCTTTATGGAAAATCCCCAATCAAATAAAATTCGCAAAAACCCAAAATTTTCAATGCTTGTAATTAATTTTACAAGCATTTTTTTAACCTAATTTATAAACCGCCTTTTTTAAAAAAATCCATTTAAAAAGGAGATATTTAAAAGCGAAAGGTAGAGTAAGGGCAGAAAAATTTAAAAACATTTCAAAATAACAGTAATTTGAAAGCAAATATAGAGCAAATCATCAAAGTTTGGCTAAAACTATTGACATTTAGCAAATTTTATTATAGAATAAACTATCCTTGTCACATAAAGGCGGTTAGTTAAAGTGATTAATCAGCCGTGACCATAAGACCAGAAGGAGGTGCTAAAAATGGAGAAAGTAATTCACAAATACGAGACTATATTTATCGTTGATACTACTAAAACCGAAGAAGAAATAAAAGCTATTGTCGAGAAATTTACAAGTCTTATTAGTGAAAATGCCACTCTTGAAAGCGTTGATGAATGGGGTAAGAGAAAATTAGCTTACGAAATCAATGACCTTAAAGAAGGCTACTATGTACTTATCAATTTTGCAAGTTATGCAGAGTTCCCACAAGAACTTGACCGTATCTACAAAATTACAGATGGTATAATCCGTAGTTTAGTTATTAAAAAAGAAGAAGTTTAATTTCTATTTTAAGTTAATTATTAACCTTAAAAGCAATAGAAAACTTCAAAAGGAGTTTTGGAAATGGCAAATATTAATAAAATTTTATTAATGGGCAGATTGACAGCTGATCCAGAGCTAAAGCATACAGCTACAAACATTGCTGTTTCTTCTTTTACAATTGCTGTAAACAGAAGTTATGCAAAACCAGGCGAGCAGGCAGTAGCAGACTTTATTGATATTGTATGCTGGCGACAAACAGCTGAATTTGTTAGCAAGTATTTTACCAAAGGCAAACCTATTTTTATCTCAGGCTCACTACAAACCAGAATGTGGGAAGATAAAGATGGTAAAAAGAGAAAAAGCGTTGAAGTTGTTGCCGATGAAGTTAGTTTCGCTGAAGAGCGTTCAGCTAATGGTGCAAACAATTCTCAACAAAATTCATATGGTAATGCCCCTGCGGTAGCTGCAGCACCAACATTTGGTAATGCTACAACAGACAATGATTTTCAGGAGCTGTCAGATGATGACGAGCTT
>JAVVYT010000118.1:0-2962 GCA_036650995.1 Clostridia bacterium
ATAATCTTTTCCCTCTATAAATCCGCATAATATCTTCTTGTAATATGGCTTATAAATCCTCTTTATTTTAGCATAGATAATATCTTTACAGTCCAATTTTTTTGAACATTTCAGTTTGCTTTTTTGTTTCATTTTTATTTATATTAATACCTAGTAGTCGCCTTGTTGCAAGACCAAACCTATTTTCTAAAGTGGCTTTTTCAAAAACTCGCTTTATCCAGTAAATGGGTAGTAAAAACGGTAGCTTTTTGAGGATTGGGTACCGCACACGCATAATTTTAATGCCGGGGCAAACTGAATTTACCGAAAGCTTTATAAAATTTAGATAGTAATGTAAATTTTTAGTCGACTCTTGCTTGTGTCTAAAGGTGTTCACCTCGTCGCTTTGCCCTTGTTTTCCAAAAATACCTTTGCAAATGCTGTAATCCGCAAAATAATCTAAAACCTTTTTTTCAGGAATACTGTACCCTTTTGGCATCTCAAGCCCAAAAAAATCGTTACAAAGTGCAAAAACTAGGCTCACAAACCCTGTTAATCCAAAAAACTCTATTTGTGAGTTGATATAATCAAAGTCAAGCTCGTATTTGTGAATGTATAGCGTAATGTCTAGAAAAAACCTTGCGCCGGTGCCAACTAAATCAAAATGCTTTAGTAGATGTAATAGTAAAAAAATAAAATCGTAATTCTTGTTTAAAACGTAGGTGTAACCGGATACTTTTTCTTTGTTGTTCCATATGTCTTTTAAAAATGTAAGGCAGTTTTTTTGAATGTCATAGCTTGCTGTCACCGCATAATGTACCACTCCTGAGTGTATTTCAAACTCAATTTTATTTTTTGCATAGGTGTAAACAGGCTCCACTTCGCAGGTCGCTTTGTAGCCCATTTCTGCAAATATCTTGTCTACCTTTTTGCGACTAGACGGCTCTATTATAATGTCTATGTCCCCCATTCCTCGTAGCTCGGGAGGCGTGTATATCTGACACATAACTATGCCTTTTATCAGAATATGCTCAATCTTTTCGGCATTTAATCGCTCTATTAGCTTGTTTGTTTCCAGTCGCTGATTAGTCTGTTTCATAACGTGCGCAAAGTACCCTGCGTTAAACTTGTTGTATAAAACCTCGTCTTTTAGCTCGTCTTTTATCACTGTGAAGATAACTGCAACGAGATTGTTCACATTTGAAATTTCGTATATCTCTTCTAAATTCATAGAAGTTATATCCGCCTTTTCACCGTTTGCATATGCTTTTAATAGAGTTATAAAATCCCGCTCCGACTGCCTCATATTATCTCCTCCTGGGTTATTTCCCCTTTTTCTATCTTTAGCACTTTGTTGCATAAATCAACTGCGTTTTTCTTGTGTGAAATGAAAAATACCGTCTTGCCTAGCTTTTTAAGGTTGTTTAAAACTGTCTTTTCTGTCTGAATGTCAAGCGCTGAAGTCGCCTCGTCTAAGAGTAAAATCTCTGCGTTGTATAAAATCGCCCTCGCTATCGCTATCCTTTGCACCTGTCCCTCTGATAGTCCAAACCCTTTTTCGCCGATAATAGTGTCTAACCCTTTTGGTAGGCTCATTACAAAATCATACGCATCCGCTTGCTTTAATGCGTTTTCTATCTCTTTTGTTGTGGGTGTCTTTGTGCAGAAAATAACGTTTTCTTTAATGCTCCCCGATAATATTAAGTTGCCTTGTGGCACATATGAAAATAAGCTCCTGTGCATTGCCCCTATTGTGACTTTGTCCGCTAATATCTCCCCTGAGCTTGGCTTTTCAAAGGCTAATAGTAGCTTTATTATCGTGCTTTTTCCAATCCCTGATGACCCCATTAAGTAGATGAAATCCCCTTTGTTAATGGTAAAGTTGGCGTTTTTAATTACTAGCTCCTCGTCGTATGCAAACGATACATCTTTAAACTCTATTTGTTTTACCTGAGTAACCTGCTCTGCCGATACCTCTTCGTTCTCAATCAGCGAAAGCTCTAGTAACCTCTCGGTGGAGGCAAGTGCTGCGTAAAACTGTGGAAAAATCCCCGACATCGCTTGAAATGGCGTTTGTACTTGGCTTATCAGCTGTAAAAACCCCATAAGAGTTCCGACTGTAATCGAGCCAGATATGAGTTTCATCGCCCCTATGCAAAGCGCTATGTAATAGCTCGTGCTGAAAATTGTGTAGGTGCCCATTGTCGCTACTGTGCTAATCACATTCTTTTTAAGCTGTAATTTAAGACTCTTTTCATACATCAAGTCTAACTTTTCACTCATCTTTTCAGTTCCGTTAAAACTCTTGATTACTGTGATATTTTGTATCGTTTCGTTTATAAAACTACGTATGTCGCCATTTATCTGCTGACAAAATTTGTGTATGCTTTTAAACCTGTTGCTGAAAAATCTCGTTATTAAAAATACCAAAACCCCTATTATAACTATCGCTAATGTAAATAATGGATCAAGTATCACCATCGCTAGAACGCCCGCTATTATCCTTGTGAGGATAGAAACAGTATTTACAGGAATGTTTACAAACGCTCCGGTAACAATGTCTATATCGCTTGTTAGGCGGTTTAAAACATCTCCTGAATGAATAGCCGATATGTTTCTTAGCTTTTTGTTTAAAATGTCAATGTATAACTCTTTTTGTAGTCGTATGCTGCTTTTTGCAGTCGCTAAAACCTGTAATCGATTGTTTAAAACCCCTAGAATTATCCTAACGCCTATTAGCGAAAATAATATAATCCCCTCTTTAAGTAACGTGCTAGCAAGATCGCCGGTCGCAACGTCTATAACCCTCTTTGTCATAAGCGCAAAGCCAACAACGCAGAGCGAAATTAGTAGGTTTATAACACAAAGTGCCCCTACTATGTACTTCTCTTTTCTAAGTTTTGTAAATATCCATTTAAGTGGTTTCATCTGTTACGTCCTTTTTACTTTTTCATAAAATACTTTACAAGGTCAGATTTTTTAA
>JAVVYT010000118.1:3062-5019 GCA_036650995.1 Clostridia bacterium
TAGAGCATTATTTTTCATAATGCCCTTTGCAGGAGGCTACTATGATTACACCGTCTTTTACCTTGTAAACTATCCTATTGGCTTCGTCAATTCTTCGGCTGTAATATCCGCTCAAATTGTCTTTCAAAGGCTCAGGCTTTCCTATGCCATCAAACTCATTGCGGATAATATCTTTAAGTAATAGATTTATCCGCTTTAGTGTCTTTTTATCTTGCCCCTGCCAGTATAAATAATCAGCCCATGCCTGTTCTTCAAAAGTCACATTAGCCATTTTCCATAGCCTCTAATTCTTCCATAGACTTTACAACAAGCTTTGCTTTGCCTGTTTCAATATCAGAAACTACCTTGTTTAAATATTTCATATTACTTTCACTATAAAACGGATCCACTGCTGCCGATATTTCAAATGGTATTCTTTGTTCCTTAACCGCCTTTTTTACAAAAACATTGATAGCCGTAGTCATATTCATACCAATTTCAGTGCAAAATGTATCAAATTGCTTTTTTAAGTCCTCGTCCATACGAATACTTACATTAGTTTGTGCCATAAAAACGCTCCCTTTCCCTATTATTATATTCATTATATGCTAAATTATATACATTGTCAAGTAATTGCTTTACGTTGTACATAATTTTCTTGTGTTTAATCATTTGAAAAAATTTTTAGAGCAAGGCTAATAATTCTTTTATATAGAACTTTTGCTGTATTTACAGTCAAGATAAAATCGGTAATTTATCACATGCCAAAAAATCAGAGGTTTTTACTTTTTCATAAAATGGGTTATGTACCTTCTGAAAGGAATTATTAAAAGCCAAATGTAAGAGTATAGCCTGTATCTTTTGTTTGTGACTGAAAAATGCTTTTTATTACGGGTAATCTCTTTTACTGTGGCGATAACATCGGTCTTTGTAATTCCGCTCTCGATATCTTTTTGATTGTCCCCTACTAAAAATAAATCTTCGTCGGAAATTCTAACTATCCTGTGTAATACAAACTGCCCTGTTTTTCGCCTGTATAGCACAATGTCCCCTCTTTTAAAATCCTCTGTCTTAGCTAAAACAACCATATCCCGCCTGTTGTGTAAAGTGGGAAACATACTATCCCCGGTAATTGTTATTTCAATCTCTTTACCAGAACTTAGCATCTCATTCATAAACGGATACATATCCTCTAAATTAACAACCATTAAAAAGCACCCTCTTTTGTTTTTTGAAAACCCATTTTTGCCAGTGCATTAAAGATAAAATCAAAATTTACCTAGCTCTATCAAATACTATCGTTAAAACATCTCCGCTTTGTATCTCGCACTATCAAAATAAATCCACCTAAATTTTTCTAGTGTAAAAACCTCTATTAAGTAGCCTAGTATTTCAAGAGCTGTATATAGTGTTCTCTAGTATAAAAATAATTCTTTCTGATGTTTTCAAGTATAAATCCTATTCTATTAAGTAGTCTAATACTATAAAAATTCTATATAGTTTTTTTATCTTAAAATAACTTAGCTAAGGTTTTTAGTATTAAAATAATTAACTCTAATATTCTCTAGTATAAAAATAAATCGATCTAGAATTTTCCAGAATAAAAGCTATACGTATTAAGAGTTCTCTAAAACTTGAATATCCATAAGTTTTTGAAGAAAATCATCAACATCCTTATCAGCGGTTAGCTCATCGATATCATACCTGTTAATAAGCTCGTAAACAAGCTCTGATTTAGTCCTATCGACTTGTAAAAGCCCCCATAAAAAAGCGCCCGGCTCGTTAAGAGTAATCATAGCCTTAAAGCTAAGACTCTTCTCTTCAATCGGCACAACAATATTTTCTCCTGCAACATTCTGTAAAATAAACCCATCAGCAATCTTCATGTAAACACCCTATGCCTTTCATAAAAAATTAAATTAAAACGTAAAATCATATGCCTATATTATACACTATCTTTTAAAAAAAAGAAACCCCC
>JAVVYT010000119.1:0-4876 GCA_036650995.1 Clostridia bacterium
CCGGACCCTTTGATTAAAAGTCAAATGCTCTGCCAACTGAGCTAGTGGCTCATATGTCTTAAACCGACTATGACATTATAACAATAGTAAGCTTTATTGTCAATACTAAATGCAAAAAAAACTGTTTTTTTTTAAAATTAAAGTGAATTTAAACTTTTTTTACAAAAACTTGCAAAATAATGCCTTATTTTTATGTTTATTATAGTGTCTTTTTAAATATAAAAGCGTCTTCCTCTGGTTTTTTATAATAATTTTTTCTTATATCAATGATATTATATCCAAATTTAGAATATAAACTTATAGCTTTTTCATTTGAGGAACGAACTTCTAGTATAATATAATTGATTTTTTTTTCTTTTGCTATCTCTTCAAGCTTAACTAATAATTTACTAGCTATGCCTTTTCTTTGAAAATTAGGACTGACTCCTATATTTAAAATTTGAGCTTCATCTAAAATAAAATAGACTCCAATATATCCAGCTAAAATATTATCAATATCATACGCTAAAAAAGTGCAAAAGTCATTTGACAAACTTTCTTTTATTTGATTTACAGACCAAGGAACTGAAAATAATTTTTGTTCCAATTCCTCGCACTGGTTTATATGATAATCATTAAACTCTATAATCTGTTCCAATTTGATCCCCTTTAGATAATTTATTATTTTGCATCTAGCCAATTAAACCCACTATTAACTTCGACAGTTAGCGGAACTGAAAGTTTAGCAGCTTGTTCCATTTCTCTTTTAATAATTACACTAACTTTTTCAACTTCAGATTTAGGACATTCTACTAATAATTCATCATGCACTTGTAAAAGAAGTTTAGCTTCTAAATTGTTTTCTAATAAGCTTTCATATACTTTTACCATAGCAATTTTTATTATATCAGCAGCAGTACCCTGAATAGGTGCATTCATTGCAACACGTTCACCAAAGGCTTTAAGGTTTTTATTAGCTACTTTTAGTTCTGGAATATATCTTCTCCTACCAAATAAAGTAGTTACATATCCAACATCATAAGCGTTTTTAATAGTTTGCTGCATATAATCTGCAACACCATTAAAATGGTTTAAATAATTATCAATATATGTTTTTGCTTGCTTTCTACTTACTTTTATATCTTGAGAAAGCGAATACTCGCCTATTCCATAAACTATACCAAAATTTACAGCTTTAGCTCTTGTACGCATTAACGGAGTTACCATATATGTGGGTATATCAAAGACTTCTGCTGCCGTTTGCGTATGAATATCCTCATTATTTTTGAATGCTGCAATCATATTTGTATCATTTGAAATAGAAGCTAAAACTCTAAGTTCAATTTGTGAATAATCGGCATCTAATAATACAAAATCACTGCTTTTCGCCTCAAACATTTCTCTAATTTTAGCACCCATTTTACTGCGAATTGGTATATTTTGAAGATTTGGCTCTGTCGATGAAATTCGTCCAGTTTGGGTGATCAATTGATTGAAACTAGAATGAATACGTCCATCTTCAGCAATTACTTTTAATAATCCATCAGCATAGGTGGATTTAAGCTTTGAATACTGACGATATTCAAGAAGATATTCTATAATTTCATGCTTATCACGTAATTTATTTAATACATCAACATTTGTTGAATAACCACTTTTTGTTTTCTTAATTACAGGTAACCCGAGTTTTTCAAAAAGAATTTGTCCTAATTGTTTTGGTGAATTAATATTAAATTCAGTTTCGGCAATATCGTAGATTTTTTTAGTAAGGTCTTTTAAAAGAACGTCTAATTCATCAGAAAAGTTTATAAGCTTTTCTTTATTAACTTTAAACCCTATAAACTCCATACTAGAAAGAACTTTAATAAGCTTTAGCTCAATATTATAATATAAATCCTCCATTTCATATTCTTTTATAAGGGAACTCATTTTATCGACAATTAATTTAAAGCTTGCCATAAAAGTAAGGTTATCAACAACATCATAATCAGAATAAGCCGATGACAATAATTTATAATCATAAGTTGCCGCTGATGGATTTAAAATATATCCAGCTATTGCGGTATCAAATGCTAAACCATTAAATTCAATATTGTTTTGCAATAAAAAAAGAACAAGTGATTTTACATCGTGTGAATATTTTTTAATATTTTTATCTTCAAAAACATTTTTAAGTAATAAAATATCCTCTTTGATAACATAAACAATATTATCAATAAAACAATATAAAGCACCATCTGATATACTATTTATAAAATAAAATTCATCTTTAATTAACGGAATTAAATTTTCTATTGAAATTTCTTTAGATATTACATCTAACTTGTCTTTTTTTGATTTTGAATCAATATTTAAGCGTGATAAAATACTTGAAAATTCTAAATCAGTAATAAATTTAGCAAAATTTTCATTAAAAGGCTCTTTTAAAATATAGTTTTTTATTTCATCTTTTAAAGGAACGTCTAAACATATGGTAGCAAGCTTTTGACTTAGAAATGCTATTTCTTTATCTCTTTCTAATTTTAAACGCACAGACTCCTTTACTTTATCAAGATTATTATATAAATTGGTTAAACTTTTAAACTCTATTATTAAAGATAATGCAGTTTTTTCACCAACTCCTGCCACACCGGGAATATTATCTGACGCATCTCCCATTAATGCTTTAACATCAATTAATTGCTTTGGTGTAACACCATATTTATCTATTACTGCTTGTTCGTCAAAAATATCAGTACTAGTACCAGATTGCTTTGTAGTAGTAAGTTTAACAATAGTATCTTTTGTAGCGAGCTGCAAGTCATCTCTATCTCCGGTTGCAATTACACAGCTAATATCTTCCTTTGAACATTTAAAAGCGATTGTACCTATGATATCATCAGCCTCATAGCCTTCTTGCTCTAAGATTGTTATGTTCATAGATAAAAGAAGGTTTTTTAAAATTGGTAACTGAATAGCTAATTCTTCTGGCATACCTTTTCTTGTAGCTTTATAATCATCATATAGTTTTTTACGAAAAGTAGGTGCTTTAAGGTCAAAAGCAACACAAAGAAGTTCTGGTTTTTCTTCTTCGATAAATTTCAATAGAATATTTAAAAAGCCATAAACACTATTAGTATTTATCCCCTTAGAATTAATAAGTGGTCTTATGCCATAAAAAGCACGGTTTATTATACTATTACCATCAAAAACAACAAGTTTCATATTTTCTACCAGTCCTTCAATCAAATTTAATATTTCTTTATCTTAGTATACCATAATAATAATAATTTTAAAATGATATTTTAATTTTTTAATTTTAATGCTATAATAAACTATACACTTTAGAAAGGAATAAAAGAATAATGATATATTTTGACAATTCTGCTACAACTATGCTCTATCCTGAAGTAATTTCTACTATTAATGAAAAAATAGATATATTTGGAAATCCTTCAGCTATGTACAAGTTAGGAATTATAGCAGAAAATGAAATAGAAAACTCTAAGGAAATAATCAGTAATTTTATTAATTGTGACAAAAGTGAAATATATTTTACTAGTGGTGGAACAGAGAGTAACAATATGGCAATTTTAGGTGCTGTATATTCAAAAAAAAGAAGAGGAAACACAATTATCACAACATCGATTGAGCATCCATCTGTTTTAAAGGTTTTTGAAAAATTAAAAAATGAAGGGTTTAATGTTGAGATAGTTAGACCAAGAGAATGTGGCAATATTTTTATAGAAGATATCACTGAAAAAATAACTTCAAATACTATTTTTATTTCAATGATGTTAGTAAATAATTTAACAGGTGCCATATTGCCAATAGAAAAATTAAGACAAGCTTGCATTAAAAAAAAATCAGAAGCCATTATTCATACGGATTGCGTTGCTGCCTTAGGTAAAATTCCAATAAATTTAAGAAAACTAGATGTCGATATGGCAAGCTTTTCGGCTCATAAAGTACATAGTCTAAAAGGAACCGGTGTTTTATATAAAAAGAATAAAATCAATATAATTCCATTGATTTTAGGTGGAGGTCAGCAAAATAATCTTCGCAGTGGTACAGAAAACACTATTGGAATTATAGCTTTTGGAAAATCAATATATGTAAAGCAACAAAACTTTACAGATAAAGCAAATAATATGCTGAAGATAAAAAATTATTTAATTGAAAATTTAATAACTGATGAAATTATAAATAATACACCTAAAAATTCTTCTCCTGGAATACTTAATATATCTTTACTGAAATACAGGCCAGAAACGGTTTTACATGCCCTTGAAAGTGATGAGATATACATATCAGCAGGCTCTGCTTGTTCTTCTAAAAAAGGAAATTCATCATCATTAAGCGGATTTAACTATAATCAAAATCAATCAGAATCTGCCATAAGAATTAGTTTTGGTGACTTTAATACAATTGAAGAAGCCGAAAACTTTGTAAAGTCATTAAACTTTACACTAAGAAATTTAATAAAAAATAAAAGTTAGGAATGAAATTGTGAAAGAATTAATATTAGTAAAACAAGGCGAAATGGTTTTGAAAGGATTAAATAAAAAAACTTTTGAAACTTTACTTATTAAAAACATAAAAAAAGCAATTATAAACTTTGGAGAGTTTAAGATATATACAGCACAATCTACTGTATATGTAGAGCCACTTAGTGAAAATATATACATTGATGATGTAGTTGATAGACTTTCAAAGGTATTTGGTATAGTGTCAATTTGCAGAGCTTGTATTTGTGAGAAAAGTATGGAGAGTATTAAAAATTTCTGTGATGAATATTTACCTGATTTTCTATTTAACTTTAAATCTTTTAAGGTTGAGGCAAAAAGAGCAGATAAAAAATTTCCTCTTAACTCCCCTGAAATTTGTAATGAGCTTGGTGGATATATATTAGAGAAAT
>JAVVYT010000120.1:0-4866 GCA_036650995.1 Clostridia bacterium
AATTTCCTTTAATGAGGTTATAAAGCTAGATAATTAGCCACTTTCCCCCTAGTCGTTTTCGTAGAATTAAATTAACTTTTTTAAAATTATTTTTTATAAAATTTAAACTATTCTACAAACGATAAAACACTCAAATTTTTAGAAATGCTAGATAGCTATGCTTTAGAAGAGGTGGCTACTCTAGAACTTAAAACTATTTACAAACGATAAAACAAGCCAATACTTGAAAAGCCAATACTTGAAAGAAGGTAAGGATGAATTTAACTGATCTTGGGACGATAAAAACGCTATGTGCAAAGTACGGGTTTTCGTTTTCAAAAGGACTAGGGCAAAACTTTTTAATAGACGCATTTGTACCGCAAGAGATAGCGGAGATGTCTAGTGCTAGCGGAATAGGGGTAATTGAGATAGGTGCCGGAATGGGTACTTTAACAGTGGAGCTTGCAAATATTGCGAAAAAGGTAGTAACTATCGAGATTGATAAGTCGCTAATCCCTGTTTTAAATGAAACGTTAAGCGAGTACGATAATATAAAGGTTGTAAATGCCGATGTCCTACAAACCGATTTGCATAAGCTTATAGAAGAAGAGTTTTCAGGTATGGAGGTAGTCGTGTGTGCAAACCTGCCATACTATATAACATCGCCTATTGTGATGTATCTGTTAGAGCAAAAACTGCCGATAAAGTCGATAACTGTAATGGTGCAAAAAGAGGTGGCAAAAAGGCTTTGCGGAACGCCGACTTCGGGTGACTATGGTGCAATTTCGCTGTCAGTTGCGTACTATGCAAAGGGCAGTATCTTGTTTGACGTTGCCCCGAGTAGCTTTTACCCGGCACCAAAGGTGGTATCGAGCGTGATACAGCTTGACATACTAGAAAAGCCACCAGTAAATGTTGACGAGGAGTTTTTCTTTAAATTTATAAAGACTGCGTTTTTACAACGAAGAAAGACCTTAGCCAACGCAATTTCAAATGGCTTTGCCGGTAGTATCTCTAAAACATCAGTGTGTGACGCCCTTTTAAAGATAGGTAAACCACAAGACGCCAGAGGTGAAACGCTAACTTTAAAAGACTTCGAGCAGTTAATTTCCTATTTAAAATAAAGATAAAATTTACTCTATTGCATAGTGATTTTATATTTAAAATAAAGAGCTATTGCATAGTGATTTTATATTTAAAATAAAGAGTAATTACAATGTGATTTTGTATTTAAAATAAGGATAAAGCAAAGAGCTATTGCAAAGGGATTTTAATTAGAATTTTGTTTATTTAAAGAATTTACAAAATAAAAATAAAATGTAATTTTCTGTTGAAAAAGATTATAAAGTATACTATACTAATAGGTAGATAAAAAGTGCAAAGTTAAACTTGAAAGGATTATTATATGAGTAAACTACACGTAATGGACCACCCTTTAATACTACACAAGCTAGCAATTATGCGAGATAAAGATACAGGCTCTAAAGATTTCAGAGAGCTATTAAGCGAGATTTCAATGCTTATGGGCTATGAGATAACGAGGGATTTACCCCTTAAAGACGTTATCGTTGAAACGCCAATAACTACTGCAAATGCTAAAATGATAAGTGGCAAAAAGCTTGCCATTGTTCCAATACTAAGAGCAGGACTTGGTATGGTAGACGGACTTTTAAATTTAATGCCAGTAGCTAAAGTTGGGCATATCGGGCTTTATCGTGACCCTGAAACGTTACTTCCGATTGAGTATTACTGCAAGCTCCCTTCTGATATAGAGGATCGGATTATAATTTTATGCGACCCTATGCTAGCCACCGGTGGCAGTGCGAGTGCGGCTATCACGTTTTTAAAAGAAAAAGGGTGTAGTAATATAAAGCTTATGAATCTTATAGCAGCACCAGTCGGAGTTGAGCTTGTTTCTACAACCCACCCCGATGTTGACATATTTGTAGCACATATGGATGACGGACTAAATGACCAGGCCTATATAATTCCAGGGCTTGGAGATGCAGGAGATAGACTCTTTGGAACAAAATAATAATCGTTTTAAACCCACCTTCAAAAAACGCAAAGGACTCTCAAAAAAAGCTATTGTAATCTTAACCACTATAATTTTAATAGTGGCTGTTTTGGCGGCTGCAATTTTTGTCTACTTTAAAGTAATCAGAAAGCCTGCCGAGAATATCGTATCTTCCGAAACTGTTTCACTGACCGAGCAGTTATCGCAGTTTTCAGCAGAGAAAAAAGCTATGCAAACCATTGGGGGACTTTACGTTGACATAAACGAGTACCTCCCCTCAGCCGAAGAAATTCGTGACGTTTACAAGCAAAATACCATTACTATCACCTTAAACGCATTTGATGTTTTTTATAATGACGGACTTGACTATTTCAGTTTTGAGGACAAGCCTGCCTTTAAAAACCTATTCAGCTACACTAAGAGTTTAAAAGATGTCGGAATTCACGTATTTTTAAAGTACGACCCTATACTACTCAAAAAAAAAAACACTTTAAATCTGCTTATTTTTGGATTTTTTGGGTTAAACTCTTTTATTGAAAAGGTGGAGTTACGTCTTAAATCAAACGACGCTATGGTAAATAACCTAACCACCCAGTCTAAAAAGATAGCCACTCTAAGTATTGACGGTGTTATCTTAAAACAAAATGACGTACTCACCCTAAAAACTGTTGCAATGGCTATGAAACAAGCGGATAAGCTAGTCGGTATCAGCACCGACGAAACAAACTCAGACTATACCGCTTTTAAAGAGATACCACACATAGATTTTGCAGAGCTTTTAGTTTCCTCCACCACAAAACCCGAAATTGACAGCTTTGGCGACCGAGCAAAAGCAAAGATAAAAGAACTAAGTGACCTTAACGTTTCTACTGTTGTAACGCATACGCAGTCAAACTCCGAGCCTGTTCTTCTCTACTCGCTTGCCACTACATATAACTCACTAACTGGAACAAAAGGGTATCTTGGAAGTATCTTTTCATTTAAAGCACTCAAAAGTCCGGACGCATTTAAGGCACTTTCCCTACTATACAACAACGTTTTAGACTTTGACGTTGCAAACACCGAACTTAATATAACCTCCCCTGAAAACAACTTCAAAACCGACAAAAGCGGAATTATGATAGCCGGCACCTGTGACAACAACTTCCCACTTACTATGAATGGCGAAACTGTTACACCGTCCGAAAAGGGGCTATTCTCTATCGATGTAACGTTAAAACAAGGCTCAAACACCTTTACTTTTAGCCATAAAAACAAAACCTCATCGGTAACTATTATCTATGATATTAATGTAATAAAATCCATTTCACCGACTAAAGACATTCTAATTAGTGCCGGAAGTCCTATGACATTTTCTGTAACCGCACTAGACGGAGCCTCAGTTTCAGGCTCAATTGGCAGTACACCGCTTAAATTCAAAAAGAATACTGAAACGCTAGAGGACGAGGATCACGATTTAGACGGATACTCTGAATTTACAGCGGACTACATAACCCCTGAACTTTCAAGCAAAGGCAAAAAGTCTATCGGCAAATTTACAGCGACGGCTAGTTTTAGTGGTATTTCTAAAACAATGTCGGGTGGCAGTATAACTATCGAAAAGAAATTCGTAGCACCACCAAAACCGCCTGCAAACAATGGTGGTAGTGGCGACAATGGCGACGGAAGTAATGGCAGTACAGACGGAAATGGCAACGGAAATGTTGAAAATCCAACCGGCTACATTGCTGAAATGAATGTAAATTGGGGCGAAAACTTTACAAAATCAATAACCGGCAACCTAGAGCTTTCAACTCCGCTTTATGGCTACCTATCTCGTGGCACTCGTGACTACATAATAGGCGAGGCGTTCTACAAAGATTACAGCTACTATCGTCTAAACAGTGGTATGCGTGTTCACCAAAAAGACTGCAAGATATACGAGTCTAGCGAAAACTTATATAGCAACGTAAACTCAGTATCGGCAAACAACACCGGAATGTATACAGATATTACCCTTGGTGGCTCTAAAGGCAACCCATTTACTGTTAGTTTCAATACGACCTACGATAAATCGGGTGGCGGATTTGACTGTGTCTTTGGCACAAACACTATCTCGTTTGACATTTCAAACGTGGTATCAGGGTGCGATGTATCCTCACTTTCCTCACCATTATTCAGAGGCGCTAGCTTTGTGAAGATATCCGACTCTGCGTATAGATTTACAATTAACCTTAGAAATTCGGGCAGATTTTACGGATATAAATCCTATGTAAACGAGAGCGGAGAGCTTGTTCTTCGTCTTAAAAACCCTAAGTTTGCATCAGGTGGCAGACTGGACGGATTTAAGATTTTAGTAGACCCTGGCCACGAAGGTGACGATTATAACTTCTCACCATTTTACCCACGTGACAGAACAAAAAGCGAGAGTACCCTTAACTTGCAAGTATCTCTTCTTTTAAAATCTGAGCTTGAAAATATAGGCGCTAGCGTTGCTATGACTCGTTACACAAAGTTCGATGAAAACAACCGTACCGAAACGCAGATGAAACTGATGAACGGAGATTTTGACTGCTTTGTATCGGTGCATCATAACTCCTCTTCTTCCTCTTCAACCTCAGGATTTTTAACCCTCTACTTCTATCCTTTCAATCAAGGACTGAGCGGTGATTTCTTGCAAACACTAGAGAGTACAGGTGTTTACCCAAATCCTTCTATATCAAATGCCAACAGGTTCCAAAACGTGCAAGTTCTTCGTCAACATAGCACAGTAGGCTCACTTTTAGAGCTTGGCTACAATACAAATAAACACGATATTGAGGTTATTATAAACCCAAATAATCAAGCAAAGTTTGCAAGAGAAATTAAAAACGGCGTCCTAGATTTCTTTA
>JAVVYT010000121.1:0-4812 GCA_036650995.1 Clostridia bacterium
TTAATTGTTCCATAATGATATTATAGTATATTTATTAAATATTATCAATGATATAATTGACTAAAATTTTAAAAGTGTTATAATAAGTAAAATTGCAGTATTATTTTAAGAAATGGAGCAACAAAAATGCCTAAAGAACTACCTACTAAATACAACCCTTCTGAAATTGAAGACGATATTTATCAATTCTGGCAAGATAAGAAATATTTTCACGCTAAAATAGATAAAAAAGCTAAGCCTTTTACAATCGTAATTCCACCTCCAAACGTAACAGGGCAACTTCATATGGGGCACGCACTTGATGAAACTATACAAGATATTTTAATTAGATATAAAAGAATGCAAGGCTTTTGTGCTCTTTGGGTACCGGGTACCGATCACGCAGGCATTGCCACTCAAATTAAAGTTGAAGAAGTACTAAAAAAAGAAGAGGGCAAAACACGCCACGATTTAGGCAGAGAAGCTTTTCTAGAAAAAGTATGGGAATGGAAAAAGCTTTATGGCAACAGAATTACATCACAGCTAAAAAAGCTAGGCTCCTCATGCGACTGGGACAGAGAGCGTTTTACTATGGACGAGGGCTGTTCTAAGGCTGTTCGAGAGGTATTTGTTGATTTTTATGAAAAGGGACTTATTTACAAAGGAAACAGAATAATAAACTGGTGCCCTAGTTGTAATACCGCTCTTTCTGATGCAGAAGTTGAATATTCAGAGCAAGACGGTAAACTTTGGTACATTAAATATCAATTAGAAAACAGTGATGATTTTATCACTATTGCTACAACACGTCCTGAAACAATGCTTGGAGATACTGCTATTGCTGTAAATCCGAATGATGAGCGGTACAGAAATCTTGTTGGTAAATATGCGATTTTACCACTTTTAAACAGAAAGATTGAAATTATTGCTGATGATTATGTTGAGCCATCTTTTGGTACCGGGTGTGTTAAAATTACTCCGTGCCACGACCCTAACGATTTTGAAATTGGAAACAGACATAATTTAGAGAAAATTTTAGTTATTGATGGCAATGGCAAAATCAACAAAAACGGCGGTATCTACGCAGGTCTTGACAGAATAGAGGCTAGAGCTAGAATAATTGAAGATTTAGATAAACTTTCTCTATTAGTAAAAATCGAAGAGATAAAGCACAACGTTGGTAAATGCTATCGCTGTAAAAACACTATTGAGCCTCTTACTTCTTCGCAGTGGTTTGTTAAGATGGAAGAGCTTGCAAAGCCGGCAATTGACGTTGTTAAAAAAGGTGAAATAAACTTTGTACCCGAACGTTTTTCTAAAACATACCTAAACTGGATGGAGAATGTTCACGATTGGTGCATCTCTCGTCAACTTTGGTGGGGTCATAGAATACCTGCTTTTTACTGTGATGATTGTGATACTATGACTGTATCTAAAAAAGATATAAAAGTATGCCCACACTGTGGCAGTAAAAAAATTCATCAAGACGAAGACGTTTTAGACACTTGGTTTTCCTCTGCGTTATGGCCATTTTCAACACTTGGTTTCCCTGATAAAACTGAAGATTTAAAATATTTCTATCCAACGAGTGTTTTAGTTACAGGATATGACATAATCTTTTTCTGGGTAGCTAGAATGATTTTTTCAGGATTACACCATATGAAAGAAATACCATTTAAAACAGTATTTTTGCATGGAATAGTACGAGATGATCAAGGCAGAAAGATGTCAAAATCATTAGGCAATGGAATTGACCCACTAGAGATAATTGACGAATATGGTGCTGACGCATTAAGATTTACGCTAGCCACCGGAAATTCTCCCGGAAATGATATGAGATTTTACAAAGAACGTGTTGAGGCATCCGGAAATTTTGCAAATAAATTATGGAACGCCGCTCGTTTTTCCCTTATGAATATTACAATAGATAAAATCACTATACCAAACATAAGCGAGCTTCACATTGAAGACAGATGGATATTATCTAAGTTAAACACTTTAATTTTAGAGTACACTGAAAATTTAGACAAATATGAAATTGGTATTGCGGCAGCTAAGCTTTACGATTTTACTTGGGAGATTTTCTGCGATTGGTACATTGAACTATTAAAGCCACGTTTATACAACAAAGAAGATATAAAATCAAATATATCCGCACAAAACACCATTTGCTATGTACTAATGAACATACTAAAACTTCTTCACCCTATTATGCCATTTATTACAGAGGAAATTTGGCAATGTTTACCGGTTGTTACAGAAAGTATAATGATATCTAAATTCCCAACTTACAACAAAGAGTACTATTCAAAAGAGATTGAAATTGATATGGAACGTGTTATGGGTGCAATCCGCAATATCCGTGCAATAAGAACACAGATGAACGTTCTACCTTCAAAAAAGACAAAGTTATTTATTGAAACTAGTCACAGAAAGCTATTTAATGATGTAGCTCCTTTCTTTGAAAAACTAGCTTTTGCCTCTGAAACTTCAATATCAGAATCGTTTTTAATTAAAAATGCGGTTACTGTTATTTGTGATGGTGCTAAAATATTTATTCCACTCGAAGAATTAGTTGATGTTAAAGAGGAAATTGCAAGACTAACTTTAGAAGTTGCTAAATTTGATTCAGAAATTCTAAGGATAGAAAAAAAGCTTTCAAACGAAGGTTTTATTTCAAAAGCACCTGCTAATGTAATAGACGAAGAGAAAGCAAAGCTCGAAAAATACACACAGATGAAAAACGACTCAGTTACAGCACTTAACAAATACAATAAATTGCAAAGCAATTAATAGAAAACAGGTAATTTAATTTTATGAACTACAAGCAAGCCGAAGAGTATATCCATTCAAAGCTAATATTTGGTTCAAAGCCGGGACTTAAACGTATCTCGGCTTTACTCGACAAACTAAACAATCCACAAAACGACCTTAAAGTAATTCACATAGCCGGTACTAATGGCAAAGGCTCTACCGCTACTTTTATAAGCAATATTTTAATTGAGGCTGGCTACAAAACTGGTCTTTATCTTTCACCTTATGTTTATGAATTTAAAGAACGTATTTCCTACAACAGAACATTAATTTCAAATGATGACTTTGCAAAAACAATTACTTACATCAAGCCATTTGTTGAAAGTTTAGACGAGTCCCCTACCGAATTTGAAATATTGACCGCTGCCGCCTTATTATATTACAAAGAAATACACTGTGACTTTGTAATTCTTGAAACAGGACTTGGTGGTAGATTTGACGCTACAAACGTCATAAAAAGCCCTCTTTGTAGCATTATAACTTCAATTTCTTTAGACCATATGCAGTATCTTGGAAACACAATAAAGGAAATTGCTTTTGAAAAATCAGGGATAATAAAAGAAGGCTGTGAAACTATCTCCTATCCTTTACAAGTAAAAGAGGCAATTTCAGAGATAAAAGCTAGTGCCATAAGCAAACATTCAAAGCTGATAGTACCCGATATATCTAGCCTTAACAACGTTTTAATTTCAGATGACACTATTTCCTTTGACTACAAAGAAACAAGCCACACACTACATACAATGGCAAAGTATCAAGTTTATAATTTTGTAACTGCTGCTGAATGTATTAGATTATTAAATGAAAAAAAGATTATAAATGTTTCAAATGATGATATTCAAAAATCACTTTTAAAATTTTATATTCCTGCAAGACTTGAATATATTAGCAAAAATCCAACAATTATCATTGACGGCTCGCACAATCAAGATGGAATAAAATCCCTTACTACAACCCTTAGTGATATAATAAAAGGAAATAAACTAATTACAATTCTTGGTATTCTAGAAGATAAAAACTATAAAAATATAATCGAACAAATTTCATCTATAAGTGATAGAATTATCACTATCACCCCGACAAGTGAAAGAGCTTTACAGGGCGAAAAGTCTGCTACTATTGCAAAACAATTTTGTAATGATGCTATCTACTGCGAACATTTTGAAGATGCGTGTTATAAAGCATTAGAATACAGTAAAAAAGAAAAAGCTATTATCCTTGTTACTGGCAGTTTTACAATTTCTAATGATATTAAGAATATTTTTAAAAAATTAAATATTTAACTCTTATTTCGTGAATTTTCGACTATCAAAATGGTTATACTTTAAAAGAAGTATAACCATTTTTTATGCAAAAAAAGGATGTGAAATAATTTGAAAGTTGAAATAATTGCAAACAATAAAGAAATTACAGCTAAAATAAATGGGGAAATAGATCATCACTCAACAATAGAGATAAGACAGACAATTGACAAAGCGATTGATAGAGCACATCCACATCTATTAATCCTTGATTTTAAAGGTGTTACCTTTTCTGATAGCTCAGGTATTGCTGTTGTTATCGGAAGGTGGAAAAAGATGAAAAGCATAGGTGGAATAACAGAAATCATTAATATTAATAATCAAATTAAAAAGATTTTTGTTCTATCCGGTGTAACAAAATTTGTAAAAATAAAGGACGTTTAAAAATGAAAAATTACAACGAAGTCAATATAAAAATTATGAGTCGCTCATCAAATGAAAGCTTTGCTAGAACTGCCTTAGCTGCATTTATCTCGCAGCTCGACCCTACGATTGATGAAATATCAGATATAAAGACAGCGGTATCAGAAGCCGTTACAAACTCAATCGTACACGGATATAAAGATAAAGTAGGCTACATATTTATAACTGCTAAACTTTATGATGATGGTAAAGTTTACGTAAAAATACGTGATAAAGGCTGTGGAATTGAAAACATTGAGCAAGCGATGGAGCCACTCTTTACCTCTTCTGATACTGGTGACAGAGCCGGAATGTG
>JAVVYT010000122.1:0-4726 GCA_036650995.1 Clostridia bacterium
CAATATAGGTGAAAATGTGCAATAACTCTCACTATCACCAAGTATTACAACATCAACAGAGTTCTCTTTCTCTGCTAGTATTGCGGATACTGCTGTATTATTATAGCCAAACTCCTTGCGATTATCTTTCGGTGCAAAAACAAATGACAAAACTAAAACGATAAGCACAAATCCCACTAGAAAGGCTATTGATTTTATTAAATTAAGATGTTTTTTCATAAAATTATCCCCTCTCTAAAATCCTGCATACATCATAGGTACAGGAGTATATGTTCCGCCATAAGCACCGAAAATTATAACTAATAATATTGCTATATAATAAATTGTAAATCTAATAAATATATTTCTTTTCGCAATTTCATCTCGCAAATGTATATTTTTTTCATGGAATATACTAATTACAAACACTAAGATAACCGCTGCTATTACAACGATGAAATCTTTTTTATCCATTCCAAGTTTTAATAAAAATCCGTTTGTAAAGTCTGCTACATTGAAATTCGTGAACATTTTTTTGAACATTACAAAGCCTGCTTGAAAACCGTTCGCTCTAAAGAATAGCTCGCCTATATTTACAAGGATTACTGTTCTTAAAATCTGCCAACCGATATAAATAGGATTGTGTTTATTTATATGAAGGAACGCTAAAATCTTGTTTGATAATGGTGCTGTGAAATTTGATAAAACAATAAGGAAGAAATAATACATACCAAAAAAGATATAATTCCAGGCAGAGCCATGCCAAAGACCATTACAAAACCAAACTACAAACAATGCGCAAGAGCCGGCAAGGAGTGGTCCGAAATGATTACCAAATAGTTTTCTACCTTTAGATGTCATTTTTTTAAGTGGTTTTGAAAGGGATAGCGGATAGAAAATATAGTCTTTGAAAAACGCACCAAGCGAAATATGCCATCTAGTCCAGAACTCTGAAACGTTTCTCGAGAAGAATGGTTGTCTAAAGTTTTCAGGAAGTGATACACCGAAAATCTCACCACAGCCAATTACAATATCCATAGTACCGGAAAAGTCCATATATAGTTGACAGGTATAACAAATCATACCCACAAAAACAACAGCACCGCTATACTCAGGGTACTTATCGAACACGTTTACAATTAGCACATTTAGCCTATCTGCAACGACCATTTTTTTAAATAGACCGTATATAATTCTTTGCATACCATAGGTCATATTTTTATAGGTAATAGGAGCGCCCTCAAAAAGCTTTTCAGCAGTTTGTGAATATCTGCAAATAGGACCTTCCATTATCTGCGGGAAAAATCCCAAGAATAACGCAAGGCGGCCTAAATTCTTATCAGCTTTAATAGTTCCTCTATAAACATCAACCATATAGGATATCGCCTGAAGGGTATAGAAAGAAATACCAATCGGCAGTGCAAATTTAAATGCCGGTAAAGTATATGCAAAAGATAATTTACCTAATAAAGCATTTAGATTATTACCAATGAAATTGGAATATTTAAGTACTAAAAGAATACCGATATGTATAACAACTGCCAGCACTAAGACTTTCAGCTTTTTCTTTTGATACTTTTGTTTTATTATTTTACGTTCTGCTCTTTCAACACCCACAATTTCAGTATCACACTCATTATTGAAGTTTGAAAGCCAAAGTCCAAAATGGTGGATAGAAAAAGTAGACAAAAGAAGAAAAACGATTAGTTTCCCGCTCACTAAAGCAAAGAAAATATAGCTAGCTATTAGCAGAATTTTCCATCTATGTTTTTGTGGCATAAGCTTGTAAAACAACATTACAAGTGGCAAAAATATAAATAAAAATAATGGTGCTGTATAGGTCATACTATTGCTCCTCTTGTAACCTTAGTATCATACTGTATATACTTTGTGCAGAATTAAAGTTACTTGGTATTATTTCAACTGTGGATACTGTAATATCAAATTCATCTTCAATTTCTGCGATTAGAGATAAAATAGCAAGTGAATCTAAAAAGTGCCCATCTATAAGGTTTGTGCAGGTTTCGTAATCAACGTCTGGTTGAATGTCATTTAAAATTTCTAGTAATTCGTCCATTTTTAAATACTTCCTTTTCTTTTATAGTGTTTTTTTGATTTTTATTTAATATAATTCGGTGAATTGAGTGGATAGGTTGATATATTCTTTCGAACACATTTAAAACCACCCTCTGTCATAAAGTACACACTCGGCAAATCTCTACTTAAAAGCAAGGCAATTCCCTCATTCGTACTATAAGCACCTGTATTATAAAATGCAATTTTGTCCCCTTTTTGAAGGTTTGTAAGTTCTATTTGTTTTAATAAAACATCATTCGAAGTGCAAAGCGCACCGCAGATATTCCATAGCTTTTTATCGTTTCCCTCTTTATTAAAATGCTGAAATTTTGGTACTCTCATAGCCATAACTTGCCCATAATAATTAATATGATGAATACCACCGTCAACGATACAATAGTTTTGGTTACAGTTTGTTTTGACATCACACACTTTAGTTAAATAAGTGCCACAGCTAGCGGCTATCGACCTACCTACTTCTAGTGTTATTTTTCCTTTAAAGGTCATTTTATTTAGTATTTCAAAAAAATCGTCTAAAAACGCATCTTCATCAAACGGCTTATCATCGGTAAAATAGCTAATAGGAAACCCTGTTCCAAACTCTAGCTCTTGTGATGAAAAATCACAATCGTCTTTTAATGTTTTTATAAACTCATCAAGACTATTAAGCTCTCTAGTTAATCTCTTTATCGAGTTTTTCTGAGTGCCTGAGAAAAACTGAATTCCTACTATTTCTATATTATCAAAACTTGCTCTATCTTTAATTATATCAGTAATATCGGTTTTATCCATACCAAACTGATTACCGCTAGACAAGCGAAGAAGCATTTTTACTTTGCGGTTATATTTTTTAGCATATTTATTAATAAGCATAAACTGCTCTTTTGATTCTGCTGTATAGGTGCCAATGTTATCGTAGCATTTTAGCATCCGCTCTACATCAGCTTCATTTTTATAAACGCCTGAAATTACAAGCTTTTCCATCGGCAACTTTTCGTTTTCACAAATGCAAAACTCTCCCGGCGAACAAACTTCAAATCTATCAACTATCGTTTCTAGTGCCTTAACTATAAAAGAATTAGCTTTCATAGCATAGCAAAGAGTGGCAACTGGGGATATTTTATCTTGCAGATATTTAGCTCTTTTTTGCAAAATATCTAAGTCGAATATATAACTTGGAGTATCTAAAGAACTTAAATTCATCTTCTCTTCTCCTCCAATATAGCCTTTAATTTTTTTCTGTCCATTTTACCATTAGCGGTAAGTGGCATAGCCTCAATCGGCATAAACTTTGAGGGTAGCATATAAGCTGGCAGTACCTCTGATAACTGTTTTCTAATCTCTTTTGCATCTAAATCACCGATATAAAACGCTACAAGCTGACCTTTTTCTTCTCTAAACACACAGCATGCTCTATCTATACCATCTGTTTTTACAAGTGCCATTTCAATCTCTTCAAGCTCAATTCTATGACCTTGATATTTTATCTGAAAATCTTTTCTGCCTGCAAAGCAAAGCAAATTATCATCATTATAATACCCTAAATCCCCTGTGCGATATATAATCTCAATATAGCTTTTATTAAGCGGATTTTGCATAAAATGTTTTGCGGTTTCGATTTGGTTATTATAATATCCAAGCCCAACAGTGGTGCCTGATACGCAAATTTCGCCATTTACATTTTTATCTTTTATAAGAGTATCATTCTCGTTTAATAAAAACACCTTTTCATTTTTAAAGGCACTTCCAATAGGCAAACTTTTATCATCACTAGGAATAGAATTTATCTTATAATAAGTACAGTTACAGGTGATTTCTGTGGGTCCGTAGAGGTTTACAAAGCTAGCGTTAGGTAAATGCTCCATCCACTGCTTTAAATGCTTTATAGGCATAGTTTCACCGCTAAAAAGCACTTTATTTACAAAGCTTGGGCATTTATAATCTAAAACGTGAAATGTTGTCATAAGGCAAAGGGCAGACACCGCCCACGTCATAGTGGTAATTTTTCTATCGTATAATAAATCGGCAAGTTGCATCGGTGCTGAAAATAGTTCTCTTGGGATAATTTCAAGCGTTGCCCCTGTTTTTATAGCGGAATAAATATCTTTTACCGAAACATCAAAATCAAAAGGCGCTTGATTTCCGATAATATCATTTTCATTTATATCAAAGGTTTTTGTAAACTCGTTTATAAAATCAATAACACTTCTATGGCATATTACAACGCCCTTTGGTGTGCCGGTAGAGCCGGATGTGAAATTTACATATAAAGGGTCTATATCGGTAGCATTTTTTCTAATTTCTCTTAGCTTTTCATCTATTATAATACCATCTTTATTTTCACTCGAAACATTTAAATCAGTGGTATTTATTGCGTTTTCAGAGCAATTCCAGGTTTTTTTGATGTCTTCAATATATACTACATCTTTAATATTTTCTATCTCTAATAAATACACGTCATAGATATGAGATGATACGACAAAATCAGTTTCTAAAACTTCTAAAATCTGCTCAATTCGGGATTTTGGCAATTTAGGGTTTATAAGCACATAAAAACAGCCTGCATAAACAGCACCAAAAAAGACAGATAAAGTATCAATACTTTTCTCCATAAAAACAGGAATAGCAGTTCTTGCAGTTTTCGTTTCCGCTAAAAATGAGCCTACCCTTT
>JAVVYT010000123.1:0-4712 GCA_036650995.1 Clostridia bacterium
TATTATATCCATTATCCACGAAACTTTGTAAACGAGTACTCACTTTATAGTGTGTTTGAGAATGGTGTAATTCTATAGGGTAGTAAAACTCCATTTTTTTATCACTCCTTTTTATTTATGTTTGAGAATGGTGTAATTCTATAGGGTAGTAAAATGTATGAAAAGGAGTAATATTTATGTGTAAATTATTTGAAAAGTGGGCACCTCAAATTAAAGAGTGTTGCGAAAAGAACAATTTAAGCTTTGAAAAAGCCTGTAAATTGTCTAAGGCTTGGGGGAAAGATGATATAGTGCTACAATATTTTGATAAATCTAAAAACGATGGAAGAGGACTATTAAACGAAACACCACTTCCAATAGTATTGTATATCTATATTAATGATGGTGTCGTTACAATCGAGCAAACAGAGAATACTCAAAAATATTTATCAATATAAAGCAATTTTAATTTTTAACCACCTATAAAAGTTAGGTGGTTATTTTATCCGCAAATTCAATAAAAACAGCACTTATCATATATGGTAGGTGCTGTTTTTATTAAGTTTGACCGTTTAAAAGTAGTAAAACTAAGGCTAATTTAAGTGCAATATAATATACCTTATAATAGTAATATTATTTAGAATGTTTCGGTATTGGAAAAAGCTACGAGCCAATCAAGAAAAGCAGAAAAATCAGTGAAATTCTTAGAGGTAGGCGTCTTTATAAGTACAACTTTACATTTTAATTTGTATGTATTTATATGTTTTAATGCCATAAAATAATATAAGTCAGATAGGTGACCTGTCGGATATGGTGAGATTTTATTAGGAATTTTGGCTTTTTCAAAGGATGATTTTAATAGTTTTAAATCAAAGTTAGTTTCTATTTTGCCATCGTCATAAGAGTTGCCGAATTTTTCTAGTACGATTTCTTTGGTATGTGGCATTTGTTCAAAGAGAAAAATATAATCTGGATTATATCGGTCTATGATAAATATTATATCTGAAATACCCATTGAACGGATATCTTCAAACTCAAATTTTTTAATTAAAGGAGCATTGATTGTATTAACTAGAATACTGCTAGTTGTACTTTTTTCTTTAGGACACATTATAAAAACCACTTAAAAACACCACCTTTTTAATAATTATAACAAATTGAGATTTATTTTACAATCTGTTTAGAATTTAAACTTTATAAAATAAATAATTTGGAGATAGATAGATTAATTATTTTATTTTTTTGAATAAACCTTTTTCATTTACATATACTAAAAATCAAAGAAACTCAAGATTTATGATAAGGAATGAGGCTAATTTATGAAGGCTACCGGAATAGTGCGAAGAATTGATGATTTGGGTCGAGTTGTAATTCCAAAAGAAATAAGAAAGACATTGCATATTGGAGTTGGAACACCTTTGGAAATTTTCACTAGTAGAGATGGTGAGATTATCTTTAAAAAATACTCTCCGTTTGGTGAAATATCGGAATTTTCTAATATTTATACAAATACACTATCAAAAAAATGTGATGTTGGAGTAATAATAACTGATAACGATGTTGTTATATCAGCTAGTGGCGTACCGAAAAAGGAATTACTAGAGCATACTATCAGTAGTAAAATCAGCAAAATAATATCTGCTAGAAATCCTTATTTTTATAAACCGGGGGATACTATGAAAATTAGCGTTTTATCAGAAAATGATAGCTATTTAGCATCTCTTGTAATCCCTATTATAACTAATGGTGACACTGTTGGAAGTGTTATTTGTGTACTACCTGAAACAGGGAAAATCCTTTCTGAATCTTTTAGTAATACAGTAACAATTACATCAGAACTATTGGCAAAGCAGCTAGAAGAATAGCAAAAAGTATTTTATTGAATAACCTATCTATATACTGTCCATACTATATAATAATAGGTCGTTTTTAAAATGTAAATCATAAATAGAAAGGGTTAATAAGAATGAGTGAGTTATTACCGAAAAAGGAAAATAAACTATTAGAATTTTTTAAGAAAAAAGGCTTTTTATTAGCTATTGTACTTTGTTTTTGTACTGTAACAGCGGTTGGCTATTTATCAGTCAAAAACGTTCTCGACGTGCCAACAAACGAGGATTTTAAAAAGTCCGCACAAAGTAACACAGATGAAATTAAAAGCAGTATAGCACCTGTTATAGTGCCAAGAGAAGATGTTATTAAAACACCTGAAAAAACAAATCCAGCACCAAAAAAGGAAAGCCAACCTTCAAAGCCTGTTCCTAAAGAGGTTATTAAATACAGTATGCCTTTAAAAGGAAATATCATTAAAAACTTTTCAACCGAAGTGCAGGTATTTTCAAAAACACTAAATGATTATCGCTCTCATAATGGCATTGATATTGAGGCGAAAATAGGCGACACTGTAACATCAGTTGCTAGTGGTAAGGTTACAAAAGCTATAAATGATGAACTTTATGGAATGACTATTGAGGTTACCGACTTAGACGGAGTAATTTCATCATATAGCGGACTTTACGATTTATCTTTTGTAAAAGAAGGTAATAATATAGAAAAAGGCGATATAATCGGGAAAGTAGGAAATGCTCCAAACTTTGAGTGCTTAGACGGAATACATCTTCATTTTCAGATGCAAAAAGACGGGGTTTATTTAAATCCTATTGATATGTTTAAATAGCATAAACGAAATTACAGATATAACATTAAAAATACTATTATCATATTATGTGGTAATAGTATTTTTATAGAAAAAAAGGCGACTTTTGCGTTGTTTGCGATAAATAACGAAAAAATAGCATTATTAAGATAAATATACGCTAAAAACCTTGATTTTTTGATATATTAGTTTATAATATAAAATGTATATTTATGTAGCAATAAGGAGAAAAAATTGCAGAGAATTAAAATATTAGATTCAATTCGTGGTTTGTGCATTATCTTAATGATTTATCATCATATCACATTTTTAATGATGAACTTCGGATTTTTAATAGAAACACCTTTTTATAACGTTGCAGTAGGTTTTTTGCAGTCGGGTGTCTATGCAGTCATTAATTTTTGCTATGTTTCTACTTTTTTTGTTATTGCAGGAATAACTAGTAATTTTTCTAGAAATAATTTTAAAAGAGCATTGCCTGTCATCGGTGTGGCAGTCGCTGTTACAGTCGTAACCTTTATCGTAATGCCTAACGAATACATAAAATTTGGTGTTTTGCATTGTATGGCTGTGTGTATTTTAGCTTATGCACTCATAGATAAATTTTTTAAAAAAGTTTTCGATAAAATTCCTTTTTATATCTTTGTAATATTGTTTTTAGTTTTCTATTTTTTGTATAAGCAAAATTTTACCATAGCACCTATATATCTATTTGATATTGAAATTCCAACATACATAATCGGACTTCCGTCTAGTTCATTTGTTTCAGCAGACTATTATCCGATTTTACCATGGATTTTTGCTTTTTTAACCGGAGCTTCGGTTGGTAAATATTTAAAAAAAGTAGAAAATAGACCTAAAATATATGATGTTAATATCCCTTTTTTATCTTTTGTAGGTAAATATCCACTTATTATATATGCAGTACATCAACCAATTGCTTTAGCAATACTTTTTTGTTTGGACCAATTAATAAAATAAAGGCAGGTAGTTTAAATGGAATTATATACTGAAAAATCAGCAGTAGAATTTAAAGAGTTTATCAGAAATCACCCTAAAGGTCACTATCTTCAGATAGCTGAATGGGGAAAAGTTAAAAAAGACTGGAAATGGGAAGGGATAATTGTCAGAAATGACGAGGGAAAAATCGTTGGAACGCTTTCTGTTTTAATTAGAAAAGTACCAATGCTTCCATATTCACTTATGTATGCACCTCGTGGACCTGTATGCGATGTTCATGATGCCGATACTTTCAAAAAATTAGCTAACGGAGCTAAAGAGCTTGCAAAGCAATATAATTGTTATATGATTAAGATGGATCCTGATATTTTAGCATCTGATGAAGAATTTATTAAGATAGCTAAAGATAACGGATTTGTAATTAAAAGTGATTCTAAGGATTTTGATGGTATTCAGCCAAAATATGTTTTCAGATTAGATGTAGAAGGTAAAACAGAAGAAGAGATGATGGCGTCATTCCATTCTAAGACAAGATATAATATTAGAGTTGCTATAAAAAATAAGGTTGAAGTTAAAGTATGTACAAAAGAAGCTTTAAAAGAATTCGTTCCAATAATGGAAGTTACCGGCGGAAGAGATAGCTTTATTACAAGACCTATCGAGTACTTTGAAAATATGTCCGATAAGCTTGGTGAAAATATGCGAATATATATGGCTTATTTTGAGGGTATGCCTATTGCGGGCGCTATTGCTACTGCGTTTGGCGATAAAGTTTGGTATATGTATGGCGCATCTGCTAATGTTCATAGAAATAAAATGCCAAACTACTTAGTTCAGTTTGAAATGATTAAATGGGCGCTTGAACTTGGCTGTAAAACATATGACTTTAGAGGAATTCCTGCAAGTGAAGACCCAACTAATCCGTTGTATGGAATATATAGATTTAAAAAAGGCTTTAACCCTGTTTTTACCGAGTTTGTTGGCGACCTTGATTACATTTGTAAACCTTTTGCTTTTAATTTAATCGAAAAAGGTATTGCAAGTTTTAGAAAAATAAGACGTAAGCTTCGTACTAAAAAAAGATAAGGATTGTTTTTAATGAAAGAGTTAATTATCG
>JAVVYT010000124.1:0-4668 GCA_036650995.1 Clostridia bacterium
ATATATTGACTTAAATTATAATAGAATTACTATTACAGCTCAAACTCATACTAAAAATGTTGTTGTTGTCGATGAAACTAATGTCGGTAGTGGTATATTAAAACCATCTTTTAAAGATGTAGATGCTTTAGTTACAAATTTAAAAGATACACCTGTCTTTGCTTTTTTTGCAGATTGCGTGCCAATAATTCTATATGATTTTAATAAAAAAGTTATTTCTGTTGTACATTCAGGCTGGAAGGGAACAGCTCTTGAAATTGTAAGGTTTGCAGTTTCTAAAATGATATCTATGTTTAACTCAAATCCTACTGATATAATTGCTAGTATCGGTCCTTCTATTAGTCAGAAAAACTTTGAAATTGATAAACTAACGATGACAAAGCTTTCTACTATTAAAAATGCTAAAGATTGTATTATCCAAAATAATGATAAATATTATGCTGATTTATGGGCTCTTAATAAAAATATTTTACTAGACTCTAAAATTCCTGAAGAAAATATTGAAATTATTGATATCTGTACAGTTGATAATTCTGATATTTTTTATTCTCATAGAGTTAGCGGTGATAAAAGAGGGAATTTTGCCGCAATTGCAAGCTTATAATCTTTTTGTATAAAATACCGCCTTTAATCTAATACTATCATCATAAAAAATAAGAACGGAGATAAAAATTATGATGATACTAGATAAAACAGCATTAGTTTTAACTATTTTAGGAGCATTAAATTGGGGATCTATTGGTATATTTCAGTACGATATTGTATCAAAACTTTTTGGTGGACAAGATGCTATCCTTTCGAGAATAATTTTTACAGTTATAGGACTAGCAGGCATTTGGTGTATCTCAATACTCTTTAAAAAAATAAGTAGAGAAGACTAAAAAAGTTACAAAAAAATATTAGAGCTACTATTCTTGTTTTAAACTTGAAAGAATAGTAGCTCTAATTATTTTAATTTAATAAGTTTATTTATTTGTTTATCCAAGTAGTAGCTAAATCTGTCCAACACTCACAGGTCTTTTCAAGGTTGCCTTCGTTTAAAGCAGAAATTTCACTTGCAAGGGATAAACCGTGATTTCCTTTTTCAAAAATATGAAGTTCAAATGGTACTTTGTTTTTAGCTAATGCAGTAGCAAAGAGTAAAGAATTTTCAACATAAACGTCTTTGTCGCTGTATGTATGCCATATAAAAGTAGGTGGAGTTTCTTTTGTAACCTGCTTTTCAGTAGATACTAAGTCAAGATAGTATTTATCTGAAATTTTATCTCCCAGTAAGTTCTCTATTGAGGCTAAATGAGCTTTAGTACCAGATGTAATAACAGGATATCCTAGTATTAATCTACTTGGTTTGTTAAGCTCGTTTTTTATGTTTAACGTATCTTTGATGATAGGTAAATTCCATAAAGTTCCGATGCAAGAAGCTAAATGTGCTCCTGCTGAAAATCCGCAAACTATTATATCGTCAGTGTCAACGTTCCATATTTCTGCGTTTTCTCTAATGAGCATAATAGCTTTTGAAACCTCTAAAAGCGAAATAGGGAAAGTAATAGGAAAAACACTGTATCTTAATACAATACAATTAAACCCTTTAGCACAAAATTCAAGTGCTATCGGCTCAGCCTCTCTATCTGAAGTCATAGAGTATGCACCACCAGGTAAAATTAGTAAGGTTTTTCTGCGTTTAATAGCAAGTTCATCAGAAAGATCGGGCAAATAAAGTGACATCATAGCAGTATAATCTTTATTTTCAAAATTAACGGTAATTTCTTTTGTATTATGATACATAAAATATCTCCTTTTTAATTAATATTAACCATATGTGGAGTGCCAGGGCAAGCATGCACTTGACATAAAGTATTTAGACCACCACCGGAAACTGGCCACCAGTTCGGCTCTAAAAGGTTTTTATATATTGGAACAGAGCCACTTGAGTATAGAGGGTCATTAGCAGACATTTTAGGTAATAAATATTGCGAATCTCCCCATGAATATTTCATAGGTAAAGATCTGTAATCATCTAAAAATGCTACTTGTCTTAATGATTCAACAGGACAGCCTTGATGTGCAATAGCATTAGATCCACCACATACGTTTACTAAATAATGTTTGTCACATGGCTTTAAAGGAAGTTTTGAAGTGTCATAGTATAGTTTTTCAGAGCCTGTACGAATTCCTCGTGGATCTTTTGCGCATGCCTCTGAAACAGCCATTCCACTATAATAACAATAGTTGTCAATGAGTTGTACTGATGGAGGAATTTCAAATTGACTTCCGTTAATCTTTTTAGCTCTATTAACATTATCCATTATTCTTTTAAATACTGGAGTACAAGGATTTGCAGTTAAAATTTGATTTTCATTTAAATCGTATCCAAACCATATTGCCCCAACATATTCAGGAGTATATCCCATATACCATCTATCGAGGTTGTCAGATGTTGTACCTGTTTTACCAGCACTTGCAGTAGAGTTAAGTTTACCAGGTCTAGCCGAGCCGTATAATGTATTTGATTCCATAAATTGGTGTACACTGTATGCAGAAGCCGAAGAAATAGCTTGAATACTCTCAACAGCATTGTCTATTATTAGTTTTCCTTCACTGTTTTCAACTTTTGAGTATGTCCTTGTTTGGTTAAATACACCTTTGTTAGCGAAGATTTGATAAGCTCCTGCCATTTCAAGAGTTGTTATTCCTTTTGTAAGACCTCCAAGACCAAGTGAATTACCTAAATCATTTTTATTGGTATCTGCTATTAAAGTAGAAATACCTAATTTGTTTTTTAGAAAATCAAAGGACTTTTGAGGTGTAAGTTTTTTAAATACAGACATAGCGGTAGCATTTGTAGATTCCCAAATTGCTTTACTAATAGGCGTGTATCCTCTATATGAGTTGTTTTCATTTTTAGGCCATAATTTACCATCTAAATAATCAGAAGGGAAGTCATCTATTGCACTTCCTGGTAGAATTATCCCGTCTTCCATAGCCGGAGCATAAACAGCAATAGGCTTTATTACAGAACCTGGTGAACGAGGCGATTGAGCCGCTCTGTTTAAATCACCATTTGCTTGCTTTTCACCTCTTCCACCAACCATTGCAACAACATCACCATTTTTTGGATTTACTATTGTCATAGCAGATTGAGGTTGAGTTTTTCCGGGATAACGAGGGAAACTGTTCATATCTTGATATACCTTGTCAACTTCAGCTTGAACTACTGAATCGATGGTAGCATATATTCTAAGTCCACCTGTATATACATATTTTTTTGCCTCTTCATATGACCATCTTTTTTCTGTTACAAGATCAGAGGTAACATCACGAATAACCTGATCTATAAAATAAGATTGTTTAGATGATCTGTGTGTACCTTCGTTTTCGTTAGCATAGGTTAGAGTATCAATAGCTTTTGAATATTCATCAAGTTGAGTTGCTGTAATCTTTTCGTCGTTTTTATACATCTCTGTTAAAATAGTTTTAGCACGAGATTTGTTGTTTTCAGGATTTTTAAAAGGGTCATAGAGTTTTGGATTGTTTGTTATACCTACAAGACTTACAGCCTCTAAAATATCAGCTTCTGTAATGCTATTATTAAAATAATAGTTTGCCGCAGTTTCTATACCATTACAAGAAGTACCAAAGGTTACAGTGTTAAGATAATATTCTAATATTTCATCTTTGTTATATTTACGCTCAATGTATAAAGCACGTAAAATCTCTTTGACTTTTCGTGTTGGATCGTTTTTCTTGTCGTTTGTAATGTTCTTAACAAGTTGTTGCGTGATTGTAGAACCGCCGTAAGTGTCTTTTTTACCAATTAAATAGTTGACGGTAGCACCAACTGTACGTTTCCAGTCAACACCATGATGCTCATAATATCTTTTGTCCTCGATACTTACAACTGCATCTTTAACTACTTGTGGAATTTTATCGTATGTTATCCAAATTCTGTTTTCATCATTAAATAACTTTTCAACTTCTTGAGGTGTTCCATTTTCATCGTTTGCATAGATAACAGTAGAATATGGCATCGTTAAATTTGCAAATGATTCATCTAAAGTGGAATCCGTATAGGTAAAAACAAGAACAAAGAAAGTTACTATTCCTGCAACAAATAAGGTTAGTACACCTGCTAAAACTCCAAGAGAAATCTTTTTGGTGATATTAACCCATCTTTTTGTAGGCTTTTTATTTGCCTTATTAGTATTGGTATTTATCTTCTTTTTAACTTTATATTTTTTCACAATTAATGGCCCTTCCTTTACATAAGTATAATGCTCCTTAATTGTAACACAAAAAAAAAATAAAGTCATTAATTTTTTAAAAATTTAATTAATTAATAAACAAATTCAGTAAAAATTAATACTTAATTGGTAAAAAGAAAAGCTACAAGAATTTCTTGTAGCTATTTGTGCTCTAAAAAGATATATTATTCTTTATTACCATCAACAGAACGTTTTGCTTGACGGACAACTGCTAGTGCATTGTCATAGTGTTCTTCAGTGCGAACAAGTAAATTATTAACAAAATCAACAGCTGCTTTTCGAACTTTAGTTGATTCATCATTAGCATTTCTCATAATCTCAGTCGCTTGAGTTTTAGCCTCTAATAAAATAGCTTGATCATTTAAAATTTCACTAGCTCTTTTTTTAGCAATAGCAATAGTTTGTT
>JAVVYT010000125.1:0-4634 GCA_036650995.1 Clostridia bacterium
AATAATACTGCAAAAACCTCCTCTATGGACTTTTTAAGCATGGTATTGCTAAACAATGGTTCATTATCATAAACTTAAAAGGTGAATATGTTAATATAAAAAAGGGGGTAAGTATTAATTACTTGCTCCCTTTTGTTTTAGGTTACTATTGATTTTGAGATAGACTCAAGGTTTATGATGTCGGAGATGACGGATTTTATATCTTTTGGGGTGACGTTATCGATGATGTCGCAGAGGTCATCGGCGGTGGTTACTTTGTTTTTTAATAGGACGGATTTCCCGTTATTCATCATACGAGAAGAGGTGCTTTCAAGGCTCATTATAAGCCCTGATTTCAGCTGTGTTTTGGCACGTGCTAGCTCTTTTTTGGTGATAGACTTTTCTTTTAAAAGGGTTAGCTCTTCGTTTACTGCCGCAATGGAGCTTTCAATATTGCTTTTATTTACTGCCATATAGATGATGAAAACACCGCCGGCATTGTAGCGAATTGGGTAGGAATAAATCGAGTAGCAAAGCCCCTCTTTTTCACGTATTCTTTGAAAAAGGCGAGAGGACATACCTCCACCAAAGGCTGTGTTTAACACCGAAAGTGCGTAGTACTCCTTTTCCATCGAGCTATCAAACGCTTTAAATGCAAGGGCAATATGGCTCTGCTCGAGGTTTTTCACCTTGGTAGATAAGGTTACTTTAAAGTCGGCTTTTGGCATAGAAATAGTCACTTCGTTTGTGTTCATATTCGCAAAATCTTTTTTTATCGTCGCTAAAATTTCCTCTTCGTCAAAACTGCCCGAGATTGATACTACCGTGTTTTTAGTCGAAATGTTATTAGCAATATACGAGCGAATGGTGGCGGAAGTAATCGACTTTAATGCTTTTTTGGTGCCACAAATCGGAACGCTAATCCCACTGCCTTTCCAGATGTTTTTCCCTAAAATCTCTAAAACTAAATCTTCCGGGGAATCCTCTCCTTGTGAAATTTCCTCGTAAATAACCTTCTTCTCACTCTCTAAATCCGACTTTTTGTAACGTGAGTTTAAAAACATATCCGAAAGTGCAGAGAGTGCTTTCGGTCCGTTTGTGTCGATAACCTTTGCGTAAAATGCAGTCATCTCTTTTGATGTGAAAGCGTTACAAGAGCCTCCCATCTCGTCAAAAAATACCGCTATTTCTCGTGCCGACATCGTTTTTGTGCCTTTGAAATTCATATGCTCAATGAGGTGCGATATCCCACTAAGGCTCGCCGGCTCATACGCAGAGCCTTGTAATGTGAATATGCCAATTGATGTGCTACGTACCGACTCGAGTCTGTCTAACACTACTCTAAGCCCGTTTTCTAAGGTGATTAGCTTTACCATATTTTCTCCCCACTTTAAACATTTCATTTGTTTTTAAAAAGTCATTTTCTTAAAATTATTATTTTATGAATTTATTTATTTTCAAAAATTCATTTGTTGGGTAAATTATTATGCCACCATTTTTATTTAATGGAAATAGCGTATTTTGCTTACTTTATTTATTATACTACATTTTCAAGAAATATACAAAGTTTGCCGTTTATATTATCTAATTTTATACTAATAATATAAAGATAAAAAAAAACACAAAATCGCTTTAAATTATTAAAAAAATATGGTATGATTTAAAATGTATGAAAGTGTAAAAAATCACTTTGTACAAATTATTGAAATAATAGCAAATGCTATTGGCAATGCTACTATAATAAAAACTTTAATTCATAGTAATATATATAGCAAAAGACAAATTAAAAAAACCAAATGGTAAGTAAACTTTAAAAACGTAACGAGAAGAAACTTTTTCAAAAGTTGATAAATGGTTTTAACCTTGAAAATAAACTTTAAATATTGATAATGAGATAATTTCATAAATATTAAGCACGAAGAAATAAGCAAAAAATAAGGAGCTGTAAATTTTGAACAAGATTGTTATAAATGGTCAGAATTCTTTGAATGGGGAAGTTGAGATTAGTGGCGCTAAGAATGCGGCAGTTGCAATAATACCGGCGGCAATTCTTGTAAAAGGCGTTTGCGTTATAGAAAATGTACCACATATCAGAGATGTCGATATAATTATAGAGATAATGGATAAAATGGGAGCTAAGATAGAGTTCATCGATGCGTCGACCCTTTCGGTGGATTGTAGCAATATGCATTTAGCCTCTGTACCGTCCGATTTAGCACGTAAAATGCGTGCATCATACTACTTTTTAGGCTCACTTTTGGGCAGATTTCATAGAGCGCAGGTCGACCTTCCAGGTGGCTGTGACTTTGGCGTTCGTCCTATTGATTTACATATAAAAGCCTTTGAAGCGCTAGGTGCTGGTGTCATTGTTGAGCATGGCATTATCTATGCAAACGCAGAAGAGCTTTCAGGAACTACAATTTATTTTGATACAGTATCAGTCGGCGCTACCATAAACGCAATGCTTGCAGCGAGCCTCGCTTGCGGTGTTACACATATTGAAAACGCAGCTAAAGAGCCTCATATCGTTGACGTTGCAAACTTTCTAAACTCAATGGGTGCAAACGTAAAGGGCGCAGGCACTGATACTATTAAAATCCGTGGTGTCGAGGAGCTGTACGGTGGAAGTTACGCTATGATACCGGATCAGATTGAGGCAGGCACATATATGGTCGCAGCCGCTGCCGCCGGTGGTGATGTTACGATTAAAAACGTCATTCCAAAGCACCTTGAGGCGATTACCTCTAAAATCCTTGAAACAGGTGTTGAAGTTATAGAATATGACGAGAGCGTGCGAATTATAAGCTCCGGCAGATTTCATCACACTAATATAAAAACTATGCCATACCCCGGTTTCCCTACCGATATGCAGCCGCAAATGTCAGCATTCTTGGCAACCGCTATCGGCACTAGCATTGTAAACGAAAGTGTTTGGGATAACCGTTTTAAATATGTAGACGAGCTGAAAAGAATGGGCGCTCATATCAAAGTAGAGGGCAAAATTGCGATCATTGAGGGAACTCCGCTAACCGGTGCTGTCGTTCGTTCGTGTGACTTGCGTGCAGGAGCGGCTATGATTATTGCAGGACTTGTCGCTGTCGGCACAACCACGATTGAAGATATCGAGTTTATCGAGCGAGGGTATGAGAAGATAGTCGATAAGCTAAAAAGTTTGGGCGCTGATATTACAAAAATTACCGCAAATGGCATTTTGCCTGAAGATGTAATCGAGTGCGAGCCGTCCGCTCAAGTGTATTAGTATGACAAGATTTTTTACGATAAATTCGGGCAGTAGTGGCAATAGCGCCTTTATTGAAACCGAAAACGGATATGGCATTTTAATCGACGCAGGTGGCTCTTTTAAACGCATTAAAGATGCACTTGCTCAAAATGACGTGTCATTATCTAAAATTACAGCGGTCCTTATAACTCACGAACATTCAGACCATACATCAGCCCTTAGAGTGCTTTCTAAAAACCTAAAAATCCCGATAATAGCTAATAAAGCAACTCTTCTTAAAATATATAATAGTAATCTAGAGATAGATAAAAACCTCTTTTTAGAGCTTCCAACAGGCGCTAGTGCTACCACCGACTACTTTAAGGTAAAGTCGTTTCACACCTCTCACGATAGCGTTGAGGCAGTAGGATATAGAGTGGAAACAAATAATGCGGTAGTCGTTACCGCCACCGATACCGGCATTGTGACTAGGGAAATGCTACAAAGTATAAAAGGTGCAAACGTTGTTTTGGCAGAGGCGAACTACGATCTCCATACTTTGAAAAATGGCGGGTACCCTCCATACCTAATTTCACGAATTTTGTCGGAAACAGGGCATCTCGATAATAGCGATTGCGGTGACTTCGTGTCGCTCCTTGCTAAAACAGGTGTTGAAAATGTCATTTTAGGGCATCTCTCAAATGAAAATAATACCGTGTCCCTTGCCACAAACACAGTAATATCCAAACTCACAGAGAATGGCGTTACTCAAAAAGATATCCTTTTAAAAGTAGCCCCCCGTTACGAAAGCTCTCATATCTATACCTTTTAAAAAACTTAAAACGTTTATGCTTTAACTAATTTATCCTAAAAATAAAATTTTTTGAAACCCTTAAAACAGAATTTTTTATAAAAGCAAATTTTAAAAGCAATTTCAGATAGCAAAATTTCAGTTACCACATCAGCGAAAAAATGATAAAAAGAAAACAAAGTTTTCAGGAGAAAAAACATATGATAATAACACATAAAAACAAAGGCACCTGCTCAAGGTCAGTCACAGTCGAGATTGACGAGCAAAATATAATACGAGATGTTTCATTTGTAGGTGGCTGTAATGGCAACTTAAAAGGCGTGTCAAAACTTGTCTGCGGTAGAGATGCTAGCGAGGTGGTAACACTCTTAGAGGGTACAAAATGCGGTATGAGAAATACCAGTTGCCCCGACCAACTAGCTCAGGCAATAAAAAGCCATATTAATTCGTAAAAAACAAAGTGTTTTTAGAGTTAGGAATTAAGGAGCAAACTTTTAAAAAACTGTGTATTTAAAAGCAAAGTCTTAAAAAACAATGTATTTAAGACTTTAGGATTTAGGAATTTCGAGTTTGGAGCTTTAGGAGTTTGAAGTTTTAGGAATTTTTGGGACTTTTGGAGCGGAG
>JAVVYT010000126.1:0-4602 GCA_036650995.1 Clostridia bacterium
TCAATTCCCTAAGAAATATATTTTTTTCAAAAATCTCTAAAATCAAAACCCCTTTAATTTTTTAAAATCATAAACTTTTTATTCTCTAAAACTTTCTATTCTCTAAGTTTTTCAACCTCTAAAAATCAATCTTTAAATTAAATTTCTGTTTCTGGTGTGTAGCTTGGGAATGTTATTGTAACAGTTGTACCTTCGCCAAATACACTATCAATCTCAAATTTACCACCATGCCCGATTATTATCTCGTTAGCTATTGCAAGTCCTAAGCCTGAGCCTTTTTTACTGTTGTCACCTTTTACAAACTTCTCTTTAACCTTAGGCAAAAGTGCTTCTGGAATTCCCTCGCCTGTGTCTATTATCTTAATTATTATATTATCTTTAAAGTCCGCTGTAACAGAAATTGACTGCCCCTCTTTAGAGTGTTTTAATGAATTATCTATAATATTTAAAAACACCTGTTTTAACCTGTTTTTATCTCCTGTTATCATCGGTAGCTCGTTTGCTATTGCAAACTCAAGCACTATCCCCTCTTTGTTCGCACGTTCTTTCATTATGTAAACAGTTTCGATAAGCACCTGACCTATATCTATAACCTCTTTTGTGAGGACTAATCTTTGATTTTGCATCTTTGAAAAATCGAGTAGCTCGTCTAGCATCTTTTTAAGTCTGTCGGTTTCAGTGTTTATAATAGTAAGACCTTTGCTAACCATATCCGCCTCTTGACTTAAATCACAGCCAAGCATCGTTTCACTCCAACCCTTTATGGCAGTAAGTGGTGTGCGTAGCTCGTGCGAAATGGAAGAGATGAAATCATTCTTTATAAATTCCGATTGCGAAAGCTCGTTTGCCATATCATTTACAGAATTTGCAAGCTCCGAAACCTCGTATTTATATTTATTCGGTACCCTGTGCGTTAAATCACCACTTGAAATGCTATTAGCAACGCTCGTAACCTCCGCTAACGGTCGCACTATCGACCGCAAAAAGTATAGTCCCGAAATAAATACCATTATAAGCACTAGTAAACTTACCACAATAGACATACCAATAAATAATATAAGTGTCGCTGTTATCTCCTCGTATGAGGTTACAAATCTGGCAATAGCTCGCACGTTGCCTGACGCATCTCTTAGTGGCGCACTAACCGATAATACTTTCTCTCGATTTTCTTTGTTTATCGACATCGCACTTGACGTTTCACCCCAAATGGCAGCTTTAAAATCAGAGGACGAAACCTTGTCACTCGGTAGATATCCGACCGATGAGTTTATGACAACCCCGTCTAAATCGACTATCTGTATCTCCATCTTCTCTTTTTCGGTAAAATCATCAGCTAGCTTTATCGCTCCTGAGTAAAATTCCGTGTACTGCGTTTTTGAGTATTTGTTGAAAAACTGCGTTGTAATGTTTGCTCTTGAAATCATATATTGACTAGCAGAGTTATAGTAGGTGTTGCTTAGCACTATTGAAAATACAACTTCAAATAATAATAAGAAGATAAATATTACACAAAATACATTCAAAAACCATCGCCTCGATATCCCATTAAATATCGTCATCTCTCCTAGCCCCCCATTTCTCTCGTTTTTTTCTTTTTCTTTAACTTAAACTTTTTTTAAAACATTCTTCTTAAAAAAATTCTTTTCTCTTTTTATTTTTCTTTTTTCTAATTTCTACTTTTGAATTTTTATCTTTTATTTTTTAGAACTTTCTTCTGTAAAAGCTTTCAATCTTTTTTCTTTTTTTAAAACTTATTCTTTAACCATTTTTCGTTGAAAATCTTCAAACTCCAAACTCAAAACTTCAAACTTATAAAACTTTTTCTAGTTTACTTCCCATTTATAACCATAACCCCAAATAGTCTTTATAAAATCAGGGTTTGATGCATCACTTTCAATCTTCATACGCAAGCGACGAACGTTTACGTCCACTACTTTAAGTTCTAAAAACGTGTCCCCCCATACCTTTTGTAGCAACGTTTCTCTAGAAAGTGCAACGTTAGGACTTTCAATAAAGCACTTCATAAGTAGGTACTCAACCTGCGTTAAAACAAGCTTTACACCGCTTTTAGTAATAGTTCTGCTCTTTAAATTTATAACAAATGGTCCCGATGCAGTACCTTCCGATTCTGCCACTTTGTCTTTGAGTGAAACTCGCCTGTATAATGCGTCCACCCTTGCAATAAGCTCACTTGGAGAAAATGGCTTTTGCATATAATCATCAGCACCGGTCATAAGTCCGGTGATTTTGTCTACCTCTTGTGCCTTTGCAGTTAGGAAAATTATTCCAATGTTAGGGTCGTTTGCCCTTATCTGCGTGCAAACTTCATACCCGTCAATCCCTGGTAACATTACATCTAAAACCGCAATTGAAAAATCCTTGCTCGCCTCGTAAAGCTCAAGGGTTTTCTCACCAGTGTCCGCCTCGGTTACATCGTATCCGCTGCGTTTTAAATTAATTACTATAAAATCTCTTATTGATTGCTCGTCTTCACATACTAATATTTTTTTCATATTTCTATTCCTTTATTTTACTATTAAAGCTATCTATTTTCTTTCAAAAATCCTTTTTAACCTTTTTTATCAAACAAGCTACTTTTTTACTTTTTCTAAAATCTTATCTCTGTTTTATCGTTGTCTGAACAAAAGCTTTTTGGATTTCGTCTAATGTTGGCTGAATATCCTTTGCGATTTTGCTCTCAACCTTTGGGATATAAGCTGCGTACATTCTATCCGGAAGTTGTTTTAAAAGCTGATACTGATCGTTTACTTTTTTTATCTCATAATCTTCTTTCGAGAGTGATAATATACTAAATAATAGCTCTTCGCCATCGTCTGGCATTTTATAGAAAAAGCTAAAGTTTGTACCGGTAAGGTCGGTTTTTATATTAACAAGACTAAGCCATTTTTCAGGGAAGTTTATATAATATCGCTCCGCAGGATTTAAGACAAGATACATTTTCGGAGTAAATACCCCATTTTCAAAGCTGTACCACTTCGAAACTCGAACGTGCGACTGTGAAGTTTGAACTTTTCCTTGCGTTTCTACTGCCGATGGAAACTCAATTACAGCATCTTTGTCGATATCTTGCGCATAAATACTGCTACTTCTCATTAACTGCTCTGGGAATTTAGGCTTGCCTTCAGCAAAGGTATAGTTTATTAACTTTTGTTGCTCAATTCCTATTATCTCCGTTGAAAGTGTTGTGGCGTCTATGTTTTCGTTTACAATTATTCTTGTTATATCGTTTTTTACATCTGTTAAAATCGAGGCATACGAGGTAATTGCCCCGTTCATTTCACATTCTGATAACGTTATAAACTTGTCATTTTTATACTCTAATAATTTGCCATGCGCTGGTAAATCTTTCGTTGTAAGCGTTGCTATGAATAAATATTTGTTGTTCGCCTCTTTGTTTATTATCGACTGCATATTGTACGTTGTCGATAATATCTCTGACGGCTTATGCTCTTTTATATTATATACTGTGAGTAGTTTTTGCTCGGTATTCGCCTGCGTGTATCCTACTGTTATCTCTGGAATGCTGTCAAAATTATAGTCGGTAAAATCTATATAATCAATCCCTATCGCAATAGCGCTTATTATGTACTGCTTTACATATCGGTCCTTTTCTTTTTTAAAGACGCACAGTAAAGGATTGGTTTTGTCCTGCGTTGTACTGTATAAATATATTAATTCGTCCACCCTGTCATTGTTTAAATCTATAAAAATAATGGAGTTTCTAAATTCACCCGATACCGGTATTATTGGAACAGTGTCCTCTGCAATCTCGGTTTTTATATTCTTTTTGATCTCTCTTATGTTCTCAGTCGATGTCGGTGGCTTTAAAAGCTCAGACGGAGTAAGTCTTTTAAATGAACATCCACTCATCAATATTGAAAACGATAAAATCACGCAAATTATCGCTATCCTATATTTTCTCTTTTTCATTCTTTACCCCTCCATCCCCTTCATTTTTCTTAATTTCCTTTTTTCTTTTAAACTCTTTTTTTCTTAAACTTTTTTTTAAACTTTTTTTCTTAAACTTTTTTTCTTAAACTTTTTTATTCTTAAACTTCTCTAATCTTAAACTTCTCTAATCTTAAACTTTTTTCTTAATCTCATTTTTTCTTAAACTCTTTTTCAAACTCTATTTCTCAAAACTTTTTTTCTTAAACTTATTTTTCCTAAAAGCTCTTATTTTCAAACTCTATTTTCTTAAAACTTCTTTTTCTTAAACTTCTTTTTCTTAAACTTCTTTATTCTTAAACTTCTTTATTCTTAAACTTCTTATTTCTTAATTTATTTTTTCTCAAAACTCTTTTTTTTCAAATTCTATTTCTCAAAACTTTTTTTCTTAAACTTATTTTTCCTAAAAACTCTTTTTCTCAATTTTTTTCAAACTTCTTCTTAACCCTTTGCTTTTATAAACAATATTAAAATCTCATTAAAATTTTAAGTCTAATCTTTTTAAAAAGCTCTTCTGTTTTAAAATGAAATTTTCTCAAAGTCATTATAAATAAGGCTAAACCCTTATGAATAAGGCTAAATCCTTATAAATAAGGCTAAATCCTTATAAATAAGGATTTGGATAAATATAGT
>JAVVYT010000127.1:0-4602 GCA_036650995.1 Clostridia bacterium
TTGTATCGCCGATTTTGTTATAGAATTCTTTAATACCTGAAATTTCCTCTTGCCATAGTGATTTATCTACGTTTAATAGTTCTTTTATAGTATCAACAGTGATACCTTCAAGACCTTCAATTTCGATATCCTCAGCGTTTGGAACATATCCGATAGGTGTTTCAACTGCGTTAACAGTATCATCACAGCGAGCTAAAATCCAGTTTAATACTCTCATATTATCGCCAAATCCTGGCCACATAAACTGACCGTTATCGTCTAATCTAAACCAGTTTACATTGAATATTTTAGGTTGTTTTGTAATCTTTTTACCCATCTCTAGCCAATGAGCAAAGTAATCGCCCATATTGTAGCCACAGAATGGAAGCATAGCCATAGGGTCGTGACGTACGCCAGCTTTTAAGCCTTGAGCTGCGGCAGTAACTTCAGATCCCATAATTGAGCCAACAAAAACACCATTTTGCCAATCAAAACTTTGGTATACAAGTGGAGCTGTTTTAGCACGTCTACCACCAAAGATAATAGCTGAAATTGGAACACCAGCTGGATTTTCAAATTCTTTAGAAACACAAGGACAGTTGATAGCAGGTGCTGTAAATCTTGAGTTTGGATGAGCGCCTTTAGATCCGTCTGTGCAATCCCATTTTTCGCCTTTCCAGTTAAGTGCGTTTTTAGGAGGATTTTTATCAAGACCTTCCCACCAAACAGTGTTGTCGTCTAGGTTATGAACAACATTTGTAAAAATAGTATTCTTTCTAGTGGAAAGAAGAGCGTTTGGATTTGATTTCATATTAGTACCAGGAGCTACTCCGAAGAAACCATTTTCAGGGTTTACAGCCCAAAGACCGCCGTCTGGACCTATGCGTAGCCAAGCAATATCATCACCAACACACCATACTTTATAGCCTTTTTTAGCTAGGTATTCAGGTGGAATTAGCATTGCAAGGTTTGTTTTACCACAAGCTGAAGGGAATGCAGCGGCAATATATTTAATCTCACCTTTTGGATTTTCAAGTCCTAAGATAAGCATATGCTCTGCCATCCAACCCTCTTGTTTGCCAAGGTAAGATGCAATTCTAAGTGCGAAGCATTTTTTGCCTAGAAGAACGTTTCCGCCGTAACCTGAGTTTACAGACATAATAGTGTTATCCTCAGGGAAGTGCATAATATAACGTTTCTCTTCGTCAATGTCAGCTTTAGAGTGAACGCCCTTAACGAAATCACCGTCGCCTAAAGTATCTAATACTTTTTGACCTACACGAGTCATAATGTTCATATTAAGAACAACATAGGTAGAGTCGGTAAGCTCAATACCAATCTTAGCAAATGGTGAGCCAACCTGTGCCATTGAATAAGGGATAACATACATAGTTCTGCCCTTCATAGCACCCTCGAATAAGCTATTCATTAGTTTATAGCCATCAGCTGGGGACATCCAGTTATTTGTAGCGCCTGCGTTTTTCTCTTCGCTACAACAGATGAATGTACGATGCTCAACACGAGCAACATCATTTACAGCAGTGCTGTGAATGTAACAACCAGGAAGTTTCTCTTGATTTAAAAGTTTCATTTCGCCACATGCAACAGACTGAGCACGAAGTTCGTTTAGTTGCTTTTCGCTACCGTCTATCCAAACTATATTGTCTGGTTGTAGAATTTTAGCTTGCGCATCTACCCAATCAAGTAATTTTTGATTTTTTGTCATTATAAAGCTCCTTTTTAAATTTTTTTATTTATTATAAAGATAAAGAAATTGCAAAGCAAAGATTACTAATATACAAATATAGTAAAGCAGCGCCTTGCAATTTTCAATAACTTATTAATATCTGATAAAGTAAAATAACATTTAAAATGCTATTATTAATTACTTGTTGTCAACAGTTGCCATATGTTTGATAAGATCAAGAACTTTATTTGAATAGCCCCACTCATTATCATACCATGAAACAAGTTTAACGAAGTTTTCTGTAAGTGCGATACCAGCATTAGCATCAAAGATTGATGTTCTAGGATCTGAAGTAAAGTCAGTAGAAACAACGCTCTCTTCTGTATATCCTAAGATACCTTTCATTTCGTTCTCAGAAGCTTTCTTAACGCAAGCTTTGATTTCTTCGTAGCTAGCGCCTTTTTCAAGACGAACTGTAAGGTCAACAACTGAAACGTCAGGAGTTGGAACTCTAAATGCCATACCTGTAAGTTTGCCATTAAGCTCAGGAATTACTTTACCAACAGCTTTAGCAGCACCAGTTGAAGAAGGGATGATATTACCAAGAATACTTCTGCCGCCTCTCCAGTCTTTCTTAGATGGAGCATCAACAGTTTTCTGTGTGTTTGTAGAAGCATGAACAGTTGTCATAAGACCTTCTAGTATACCAAAATTATCATTGATAACTTTAGCTAGAGGAGCTAAACAGTTCGTAGTACATGAAGCGTTTGAAACAACGTTCATTGAACTATCATATTTCTTCTCGTTAACACCAACAACAAACATAGGAGCGTCAGCTGAAGGAGCAGAGATGATAACCTTTTTAGCGCCACCCTTGATATGAAGATTAGCTTTGTCAATAGTTGTAAATACACCAGTACTCTCAACTACGTAATCAGCACCAGCAGCACCCCAAGGAATGTTTACAGGATCCATTTCAGAGAAGAATTTGTATTCTTTTCCGTTTACGATAACTGCGTTGTCATTGAATGAAACTTCGCCATCAAATCTTCCGTGAACAGTATCATACTTGAGCATATAAGCCATATAATCAGGTGTCATAAATGGGTCATTTATACCAACAAATTCAACATCGCCTCTCATAAGACCAGCTCTGAAAACTAGACGTCCAATACGTCCGAAACCATTAATACCAACTTTAATAGACATAATTTTTTTCCTCCAAAATATTTTTGTGATTTTTAATAATTTTATTTTATACTATTTTTTACATTATTTCAAGAGTAAATTCAATTTTTGTTAAATAATTAACATAAAATTCATTAATAATGAAAAATGCGGGCTAATTTACAAGTCAAGATAAAGTGTAGGAGCAAAAGAAATTCCTTTACTAGTATGCACCTTAACAGACATACAAACGCCAATTGCTAAAAAGAGTGAAATCATCGAAGATCCTCCATAACTGAAAAAGGGTAGGGTAATTCCGATGATAGGTAGAATACCACAGCACATTCCGATATTTTCAACGGTTTGGGCAAATATCATTGCAAAGGTACCCATACATATTACTTTTCCTGCTAGGCTACTTGACTTATAACCTATGATGATAAGCCTTGCCATTACAAGAAGAAGTAATAGAATAATAATCATACAGCCGATAAAACCAAACTCTTCGCCGGCTACCGAAAAGATAAAATCAGTATGTTTTTCAGGGAGCAAGCTATATTGACTTTGAATTCCTTTCATATATCCACTACCAAAAAGTCCGCCACTTCCAAGCGCAGTTTGCGACTGAATTTGCTGATACCCGGCACCTAGTGGGTCGAGGTAGGGATTAAAGGTAATTAGTATTCTCGTTTTCATATAATCTTTAAGTACGTAAAGCCATATAAAAGGTGTACTTGCAACCAATAGGACAAAAGTACCGATAAAATAGAGAATATGTAAATTTGAAATAAATAGAGTAATCACAAGAATTACACAGTAAACAAGTAGCGAGCCAATATCACCCTGCAAAATAATTGGAATGGCATATCCTGCAAAATGGAGCAGTACTATAAGAATTCCCTTAAAGCTATTAATCTTCTCTTTAAGATGGTTATAGAGTACAGCTGAAGTTATGATAAAAGTCACCTTTGTAATCTCTGAAGTTTGCAGTTTTAAAAAACCTAAATCAATCCAGTTGCGGTTTCCCTTAACGGGGTCTGCCACAAAATAGGTGATTATAAGTGCTAAAACAGAAACGATATAGATTATAATTGCTATGTTTTCATAATACTCAAAGTCGAATTTAGATAGCAGAATAATAAGGATAATCCCCATTACAAAAGCAAAACTCTGCACTATAATATAGCGGTTGCCTGTAATTGTAGCTGTTGCACTATTTATAAGTAACAGTCCAAATAACGTACAAACAAAAACAGCCGCTAAGAGAATTTTGTCTATTGAATTTATATAGTTTTTTATTGCTTTGATAATGAAAATCATTCCTTAAAAGTTTTAAGGCTGCTAAAAAATATTAGCAGCCCAGTAAAGCTTTTATTATTATTCAGCTTTTGGAGCGCCAACAGGACAAACGCCTGCGCAAGCGCCACAGTCAATACATGTGTCAGCATCAATAACGTAAGTAGCATCTCCGGCAGATATAGCAGATACAGGACATTCTGATTCGCATGCACCGCAGTTTATACACTCATCACTAATTTTGTAAGCCATTTAACAACACCTCCTATATTTCTTGTCTTAATATTACCACAAATTTATAAAAAATCAATAGAAAAGTTATAAATATTACTATTATTTAGTATTTCCTAATTTCAATTTTATATTTATCTTTTTTTGTCTTGCCTAAAATACCAATAAGCTCAGCTTTTCCCATTGCCCGAATGTTTAGTTTATCATTTATATTTACTAGCTTATCAGAATTGTTGTTAACA
>JAVVYT010000128.1:0-3598 GCA_036650995.1 Clostridia bacterium
AAAAGAGCTTATGCTAATATAAAAATCAAAAACCCTTTATTCTATAAAAAGCATTCATTCAATAAAAAAAGCCATTGTATTAATTAAACATACAATGGCTTTAAAAGGCTAAAATTTTATAAAATCAACTGGAAATTTAAAATACCGGTTGCGGTTAAGAAAGTAAGTAGCACTAATAAAGGAGTTATAAACTTCATCATAAAGCACCAATATTTTTTAGACTTAAAGACGTTACCGTTTGCCTCTACTTCCATAACGATAGTTTTGGGTTTTATTACATAAGCCACCACTATACAAAGGATAAAAGCACCAAGAGTCATCAGTACATACTCACCGACATAGTCATAAAAATCTAGGATATTTACAAAAACGCCATTTAGCTGAGGTAGTTTTACATCTTTTAATAGTCCAAAACCTAAAGATACTGGAATACCTAGAGCAAAGCAAGTTGAGCAGACAATTGAAGCCGATTTTTTTCTTGAAAATTTCTTTTCATCGATAAAATACGAGGACACTACTTCAAGAAGAGAAACTCCCGATGTGACTGCCGCAAATATTACAAGAAGGAAGAATGCCGCTCCGAATATATCACCAAAAGGAATAGAGGCAAATACTTCTCTTAAAACTACAAACAAAAGCCCAGGTCCTGCTGCCGGGTCTAGGTTAAATGAGAAAACTGCTGGCATTATAGCAATTGCTGCCATTACAGCAATTAAAGTATCAAAAAGCGGGATTAAAATAGCATTTTTTTCTATATTAGCGTCTTTTTTAAGATAGCTACCATACGTTATCATAGCACCCATACCAAGCGATAATGAGAAAAACATCTGTGAGAGTGCTGCCGCTATTACTTCGCCGAACTTACCATTTGAAAGAAATGAAAAGTCAGGTTTAAAGATAAATTTAATTCCCTCCATCGCATTTGGAAGAGTAACACTTCTAATGATTACAATAACTAGTATGAAAAACAGCATTGGCATCATTATCTTAGCGGATTTTTCAATGCCTTTTTCGACTCCTGCAATTGAGATAAAAAAGATAATTCCAATAAACATAGCAGTAAAGATAAGAGGCTGAACAGGGTCACTTATGAAGTTATTGAAAAACGCTTCTCCGCTTAAATCGCCAAAACCTTTTCCGAAAATATCCATAATATAAGTAAAGAAATATTTAATCGACCAGCCACCTAGCACTGAGTAGAACGATAAAATCAAGAACGCTGCAACTATTCCAAACCACCCGGCAAACGCAAACTTTTTGTTTAACGCTCTAAAAGCTCCGACAGGGTTTAGCTTTGTTTTTCTACCGATTGCAAGCTCTGCTATTATTACTATAAATCCTACCAAAAAAATCATTATAATATATATTAATAAAAACGCAAACCCACCATTAGCACCTAGCTTATATGGGAATGCCCACAGATTTCCAAGCCCGACAGCACTACCAACCGCCGCCATTATAAATCCAAAATTTGAGGTAAATTTTCCACGATTATCCAAATTAAATATTTCCTTTCAGTTTACTCTTCATTAAATACTATTCCCAAAACTCTTTAAAAATCTTACTAATTACAGCTTTTTTCAAAGAATTACGTACATTATACCATAAAATTCATTTTTTTGGTATATTAAAGTTGCTTTTTTTTAATATGTGTAGTAGAATATTGAAAACTACAAAAAGGCTTTAATAAAAAGATAAAAAAAGGTGCTTTAAAATGGAAGAAATTGCAATTTTAAAAAATGACGAAACTTATATATATAATGTTTTTAATATCCCTTTTTCTGAAGAGGAGTTAAACAGAAAAGTAAAAGAATTATACCACGATATGAATTGCGAGAGATGTTTTAATGCAGTTTATAAACTTGCCTTTGCAAGACTTCTAATGGAAATTGAAGAAGAGGATATTTCTAAAGAAACAGTTTTAATCTTTCCAATAATAAAAGACAGCGATTCTTTAACTATAATTAAAAAATAGTTTTGTTATCAAAAAATAGTTTTGATTATCTATAAAAAAAGATAGCATTAATTAAGCTCGATATTAAAAAGCTTTAATTATCTATAAAAAAAAACTCATAAACACTAAAAGACTATAATTAATTTTAAAGGAGAAATGAAATGGACGAGAAACTACTAGCACAGACACCACCTATGGGCTTTAACTGCTGGAACACTTTTATGACCGACCTTGACGAGGACACACTAAAAGAGGTTGCGTTAGCTTTGAAAAACGAAGGGTTTTTAGAGGCTGGGTACAACTATTTTTGTCTTGATGACGGCTGGGAAAACAAAGAGCGAGTTGTAGGGCAAGGGCTTGATTACGACAAAGAAAAATTCCCATCAGGTCTTAAAGCTTTCGGCGACTTTTTGCATAATCTAGGCTTTAAATTCGGCATTTATACTTGTAATGGCACTAAAACTTGTGCCGGCTACCCTGGAAGTTATGGCTATGAATATGAAGATGCTGCACAGTTTGCAAAATGGGGAGTTGACCTTGTAAAATACGATAACTGTTTTGTACCATCAGATGCAAACAGTAAGTTTTTATACCGCCGTATGGGGCAAGCACTTCGTGAAACAGGCAGAGATATTTTATACAGTATGTGCAACTGGGGATTTGATGAATCCGAAAACTGGGCAAGGACAGCCGGAGCGCATATCTATCGTGTTTGCGGAGATTGTCGTGATACTTTTGAAAATGTTGAAACTGTTATGAGTGTTATTAGAAAACTTAATTTTTCTGCTCACAGTGGCACAAACTGTTTTGCCGACCCTGATTTCTTGATTGCAGGAATGAATGGTGAGGGTGCTGTTTCTAACCTTGGTGAAGAGGTAAAACCTAATGCAGGATATAACGTTTACCGCCTACAATTTTCACTTTGGTGTATGATTTGCGCTCCTCTATTTATGTCACACGACCCACGTAAAACCACCCCTTTAACTAAAGAGATTTTACAAAATAAAAAAATGATAGAGATTTCGCAAGATATTGCTGGAATTCCCGCTTTTTTATGCACAACTGAAAAGAAACACGCAAACGACGTTGCTAAAACCGAAGTTTGGGCGAAACCTTTATATAATGGTGATGTTGCTATTTGTCTTATAAATCGTCGTGAATTTGACCATGATGTTTGTGCTGGTTTTGACAGCTTTGGTTGGCTAATTTCCGATATGGTGAGTGCCTATGATGTTTGGGAAGATAAATCAATAGGAAACCATCGTGGCAACATTACTTTAAAAGTTCCGGGAAGAGATTGCAAAGTACTTATCCTTCACCATATAAAATAACAACTACTTTATAGATGTTTTTTACCTTTAGGCTATTTTTTATAGTTTGTTTTTTAATTATTTTATTTTTAAACATTCTAGTTATTTAATAAAATTCTTGTTATTTAATAAATCCTCTAAAGGTTATCTTATCTTATCTTATAATAAAATAAAACTGAGCTATTTTTTGTAGCTCAGTTTTTTAAGTTTGTTTTTAAAAATCAGTTTTAAATTTTTTATAATTACTTTTTAATTGGTTTATCAAATTGCTTTTAACGGTTTTTTAAATAAGACTTTTTAAAGTTCTACTAGAATAATAACTTCTGGAATACTA
>JAVVYT010000128.1:3608-4577 GCA_036650995.1 Clostridia bacterium
AGAAAAACTACCAATGCTTTCAAAATTTGTGAGTAGCTTTGAATTTGTTATTTCTTTTGCTATTCCCTCTTTATCTACAAAAACAATCGGTGTTTTAGAATTAAAGCTTTCTTCCAATTTGTTTTTATCATAACTTGTAGAGATTTTTTGATTAAAGGTTAAAGTATAACTCTTTTCATTTTTAGTACAATATTTTTCTATTAAACTATCAATATCAATCTTATCTAACGCAGTAATAACACTATCTAGTGGCACTCTTTGAACATAATTTTCAGAAAGATAATAAGCCTGATTTGAATGTTCACTAAATAAATCTTTGGTGATTTTCGAGGCGTTTTTATCGCTAGATAACATAAGTTTAAAACCGTGCGTTTTGGAGTTTTTAAGAGAATTAAATTCTATCTTTATTTTATCTATCTTACCATCATTACTAATGGTGATAGGTGAAAATTCAGATGGTGAGGTGAAGATATCAGCATTTTGAAGTTTTGTTTTTGTTTTTATAGTAGCTAATAAATCGGTGCTTTTAATATCGCTTAAAGTGTTTATACTAAGATTTAGTTTTAAATTATTTTCCTGCACTTTAAATAATACTACAACTGCTAATATAATTACAACAACTGCTATTAAAATGCTGAGTAATATCGGCTTTTTGCGACTTTTATAAACCTTTAATGTTCCCATAATAACACCTCCTACTTTATATTATAATTCCTTATTATGTCTATTATATGGCAAATTTTAAAAAATTATTTAAAGTAGTTAATTCCAGCTGCGAAAATCTTTTGGTCATAGTTGCCGATTACATTTTTATAGAGGTTTTCTCCAACACGTTCACTATGTCCCATTTTGCCAAGTACTCTGCCATTTTCACTTATAATGCCCTCAATTGCGGCTACTGACTGGTTTGGATTAAAGTTTATATCCATAGTAGGCTCACCGTTAAGGTCAACATACTGCGTTGCTATC
>JAVVYT010000129.1:0-4558 GCA_036650995.1 Clostridia bacterium
ATATGAATTCATATTTAAAGTTAAAAAAATCGAACTGTAAAAACTGTTATAAATGTATACGACATTGCCCTGTAAAGTCGATTAAATTTTCAGATAATCAGGCAAATATAGTATCTGACGAGTGCATTTTATGTGGCGAGTGTTTTAGAGCGTGTCCACAAAACGCAAAAGAGATAAGAAACGATACCGATAAAGTAAAGGCGCTCATTGCCAAAAACGAAGTGGTGTACGTGTCATTAGCTCCGTCATTTGTCGCAAACTATGAGGGTGCAACGGTTACAACACTTGAAAAGGCACTTAAAAAGCTAGGTTTTTTTGCGGTAGAGGAAACAGCAGTTGGTGCTACAATCGTAAAAAAAGGGTATGAGGAGATGGTTTCAAATAACACAAATGATGTTATAATTTCATCTTGCTGTCATACAGTCAACCTGTTAATTCAAAAATACTATCCGGAAGTACTTCCGAATTTAGCTAATATATTATCACCTATGCAGGCACATTGTACCGACATAAAAAAGCGAAACCCGAAAGCGAAAACGGTATTTATAGGCCCTTGCATTTCAAAAAAAGAAGAGGCAGATCGTTATGCTGGGATAGTGGACGTAGCGCTTACTTTTGAGGAGCTGACTAACTGGTTTAATGAGGAGCATATCCTTTTAGAGCAGGGCAAAGACGAGGTTGAGGAGAGTAAGGCACGACTGTTTCCGATAGCGGGTGGAATTTTAAAAACAATGGTATGTGATAATAAAGACTATAACTACATCACGATAGACGGGCTTGAAAACTGCATTTCAGCTCTTAAAGATATAGCAAAAGGCAAGGTAAATGGCAAGTGTTTTATTGAAATGTCCGCTTGTAAAGGAAGCTGTATAGGCGGTCCGGCAATGGATAAAGGTAGATATTCACCGATAAACGATATGAATACAATTTCAAACTATGCCGGTGAAAAGGACTTTAGCGTGCCGAAAAAAACGCTTGATGAGTTGTATAAAAATATGCCATTTTTCGGTGTTTCAAAGCAGATGCCTGGAAGCGTAGCGATTGAAGAGATACTAAAAAAGATGGGTAAACATACGATAGAGGATCAGCTAAACTGCGGTAGTTGTGGATATGATACTTGTAGAGAAAAGGCGATTGCGGTTATAAATGGCAAAGCGGATCTTACGATGTGCCTACCATTTTTGAAAGAGAAAGCGGAGTCCTTTTCAGATAAGATTATAAATAACACACCAAATGGAATAATAGTTTTGAACGAAGATTTAGAGGTACAGCAGATAAATAAAGCGGCGTGTGCAATACTAAATCTCAAAGCGGCTAAGAATATTCTTGGTGATAATGTGGTGCGAATACTAGAGCCGGGGGCGTTTGCGGACGTGCTTATTAGCGGTGATAACATCTATGATAAGCGAATATATCTAGCGGAGTATAATAAGTATGTTGATGAAACTATCATATACGATAAGGATTACCATATATTAATGGCGATAATGCGTGATGTTACAAGCCTTGAAAACTACGAGTTAAATAAAGAAAAGGTAAATCGTAAAGCGATAGAAATTACCGATAAAGTCATAGATAAACAGATGCGAATAGTGCAGGAAATTGCGTTATTGCTCGGCGAAACAACTGCCGAAACCAAAGTTGCATTAACTAATTTAAAGGAGTCGCTAAAGAGTGAATAATCTTTGTAGTGATATAGGTTTTTACAGTTTAAATAAATACGGCGAACAGCTCTGCGGTGACCATATTGAAATGATAAAGCAAGACGATAATGCGGTTGTAGTTCTAGCGGACGGGCTAGGTAGTGGCGTTAAGGCGAATATTCTATCAACCCTCACCGCTAAAATCATCTCAACATTAATGGCAAACTCGATGAGCATCGACGACTGCGTAAACACGATGGTGGCGACTTTGCCTGTTTGCGAAGAGCGGGATATTGCATATTCCACCTTTACTATTTTGCATATAATTGAAAATAGGATAGCAGAGGTAATCGAGTATGATAACCCTCAGGTGATTTTAATCAGGAATGGAAAGAGCGTCACCTTCCCTAAAAGTGTTCTTAAAATAGAGGGCAAAACCATTTATAGCTCAAAGGTTTTACTTCGTGAAAACGATACGTTTATTGCGATGAGTGACGGAGTGATCCACGCAGGTGTTGGCAAAAAACTAAACTATGGGTGGTGTAGGCCGGACGTTATAGCGTATATGGAAAAGTTTTATGAGCCGATGTATACAGCTAAAACTATCTCAACTTTTCTAGTGGAAGAGTGCAATAGGCTATATGAAAACGAGCCGGGTGATGATACAACTGTTTGCACTGTTAAGATACGTAAGAGGTGTCAAATAAATCTTATGATAGGCCCGCCGGTAAGTAGTGAGGACGATGATAAAATGCTTTCACTGTTCTTCTCAAAAGAGGGCAAGCATATTATTTGCGGTGGTACCACCTCTAAAATAGCGGCAGAGTTTTTAAATAAAGAGGTGACAGCAGACCTTAGTTACCTTGATAAAGACATTCCGCCGATAGCGATGATTGAGGGGATAGACCTTGTGACAGAAGGGGTTATAACGATTAGTAGAGTGCTAGAGTATGCCGAGAGTTACCTTTTAGGCAACGAGAAATATAGCGACTGGTGTTATAAAAAAGACGGTGCGTCTTCGATTGCAAGACTACTTTTTGAAGAGGCTACTGATATTAACTTTTATGTTGGTAGAGCGATAAACCCGGCACATCAAAACCCGAGCTTGCCAATAGGTTTTAGTATTAAAATGCGGTTAATAGATGAGCTTTCTAAATGCCTTGAGAAGATAGGCAAGCGAATAAAAGTCAGCTATTTCTAAGCTTAAAAAACGTTATAAAAGTTTTTTAGAGTTTCGAGAGAAAATAGAAAAAGAAATTTTCAGAGTTTCAAAACAAAAAGAACATTTAGTATTTCAAAAGATAAATAGAAAAAGAAGCTTTTAAGAATTTTAATAGATAAATAGAAAAGATAAATAAAAAAAGAAGCTTTTTAAAGTTTCAAGAGAAAATAGAAAAAAGGACTTTAGAGTTTTAAAATAAAAGAACTTCAGAGTTTTAAGAGATAAAAGAAGTGTTTAAAAAGGGTATGCACACTGATGAAAGGAGAAAAAACAAAATGAGAAAATTTGATACAAAGGTGCAATATTTAGAGTATAAAATACTGCGAGAAGTTGCGAGATATGCTTTTGACGGTGACCTTATAAACTCGTACAACGAGATCATAAATTCAATAGTCAAAGGTCCGAATGCGACTATGCGTTGTTGTATCTATAAAGAGCGTGCGATTGCAATGGAGCGAATTCATCTAGCGACAGGTGGAAACAAGTCGAACTCGAATATAATCGAAGTCATAGACATTGCGTGTGACGAGTGTCCAATTGGCGGATATGAGGTGACTGATGCGTGTCGTGGCTGTTTAGCACATAGATGTGAGGACGTTTGCAAAAGGGGCGCCATTTCGTTTGATAAAAATCAGAAAGCGATTATCGACAAAAGCAAGTGTGTTGAGTGCGGATTGTGTGCGAAAGTTTGTCCGTTTAGTGCCATTTCAAATAACAAACGTCCGTGTCAAAAAGCCTGTAAAGTAAAGGCTATTAGTGTTGGTGAAAACAAATCAGCGGTTATTGATAATGATAAGTGCATAGCTTGTGGTGCGTGCGTTTACCAATGCCCGTTCGGTGCAATTATGGATAAGTCGTTCATCTTAGAGGTGATTGATTTAATAAAAAGTAGCGAGCAAAACACAAAATACAAACTATACGCAGTGGTAGCTCCGTCAATTTCAAGCCAGTTTAAAGATGTGGCGCTTGGCAAAGTGGTGTCAGCTATCAAAAAGTTAGGTTTCCATAACGTGGTAGAGGCGGCGTTGGGTGCGGATATGGTAGCGTATGCCGAGGCGAAAGAGCTTACAGAAAAAGGCTTTTTAACCAGCTCTTGCTGTCCTGCTTTTGTAGATTATATCAAAAAGGAATTTCCAACACTTGTAAAAGACATTTCACATAACCTATCACCAATGGCAACGATAGCGCAGTTTATAAAGAAAACAGACCCGACTGCGAAAATAGTATTCATAGGCCCTTGCACAGCGAAAAAAATGGAGTGTAGGCAAGAAAACGTAAAAGAGTATGTAGATAGCGTGTTGACTTTCGCAGAGCTACAAGCGCTAATCGATAGCCGAGATATCAATATGGAAGAGCTTGAGGACGACAAGCTAGATAATGCGTCCTATTATGGCAGGATTTTTGCGAGAAGTGGCGGACTTGCCGATGCGGTGTCACAAGCGTTAAAAGAGCAAAATCTGACCGACTTTGAGTATAAACCAATCTCGTGTGACGGAATTGAAGCGGCAAGAGTGGCACTTCTTCGTGCATCTAAAAACGTACTCCCGTTTAACTTTATCGAGGGAATGGCGTGCGTTGGCGGTTGTATCGGTGGTGCCGGCTGTATCACCCACGGCGAAAAAGATAAAAGCGAAGTGGATAAATACGGTAAAGAAGCCCACGAAAAAACCATAACCGACGCAATAGAAATTTG
>JAVVYT010000130.1:0-4309 GCA_036650995.1 Clostridia bacterium
TCAGTATGAATATAAATTAGATTTTTTAAAAAAGAAAGTTTTGTTTGTTTGGGATTTTAAATAGTTAGTTTGTTTAATAGAGCGGCAAGAGTAGAACCCTTGCCCTACAATGATTTTGAGGATTTTTATTAATTTTGTGGCAATAGCATAGTTTGCCATATAATTTGTGATATCGTTTTTTAATATGAAAAAGAAAAAAATAAATTTTATACCTTTATATTTGTTTTTATAAATTACCCTCACCATAAATGATATCATGATATCATTTGTATATAAAATAATCATTATAAAAATAAATTTGATTTAAAAAACTAGGGTGGAAATTTATTGATTTACTATACAATGGGAATAGGTGGTTTGTTATTTTATATTTTCATCACTTGGAATATTAAAATTTAGGTTTTGAACAACTGGTTATCAAAGTTTGGAGAATATAGATATTAAACGTTTTTATAGTTTATAATTAAACGCAAAAAAAGCAACTTAGGTGTAAGGTTACCTAAGTTGCTTTTTAAGGTTTGGTATTTGATTTTAATTTTTGGTTTAATTAGTTATTATATTGCAAGCGGTTTTTACAAAGCTATCTCTTACTATATATAGAATATTTAAAAACCAAAAATTAGGTTAGAGCATTTCGATTTTTTTGAAGATGGATTTTATTTGTTCGTCGTGTTGTTGAAGTTTTAGAGCTTGACGGTTTAGGTTTTCTTTGCTGTCTTTCATATCGAGCTTAATCTCGTCGATGCCTTGAAGGGCGTAGTCGATTTTAGCTAGGAGCTGACCCTCGCCTTTTGCTCTTGAGATTACGTTTGCAACGAAACCTGCAATGCCGATAATGCACATAATAACACCACAAATGAGCGATATTAAGCTTGCACTAATCATTAGTTTTTAACCTCTCTAATATCTCCGTCGTTCACGAAATACCAATCTTCTATTTTGTAGGGGTTATTTGTGCCTTCTAAAATTTCAACAATTCTCCCTGTTTCACAGCCTTTAGCCGGGGTTTTCGCCTCGCCTATTGGTGGAAAACCAAGCTTTGCGGTGCTAGACCCGTAACACGAGCTAGAGCGTACAAGGTCGCCTACTTTGTATTTATAGGACGGAGTGGGCGGTGTTTCGGGATTTTCGTTATAAGGATAGTCGGAACTTTTATAGCTACCTTTAGCATTTTCTATCCCCATAAAAACTGCCGGATTTTGCAAGGTGTAGTTTTTATTATCGGTGTATCTTCTTATTTCATAATGTGTGTGAGCGCCGGTTACGTTGCCGGAAGCGCCCATTATTCCAAGCTTTGTAGTGTAGGTGACGGTGTCGCCTCTTGATACAAAGTATTTTTTTAGGTGGCAAAAATAATGATAATCGCCATTTTCTGACTTGACTTTTACGTAGTTTCCAAAACCGTATCTGTCATATCCTGAAAACAAGACGGTGCCATTACAAGTGCCATAAACGGTTGTGCTTGTTTCTCCAACTAAGTCAATTCCTTTGTGCGGATTGTTTGGTGTCCACACGCCGGTTGTTTGCCAAAACTTACCGGTAACTCTAAAATTACCGACAAAAGGTATTCTGGTTACCATTTCAATCACTCTTTCTTTGCTTTTATTTGTCTGTATAGTTCATAGCTGAAAACACTAGCTCCTGATAATAAAATTCCCTGCACTACGCTTTGTACATTAAATCCTAAAAACAGTATCGAGAAAATTTCCCCTAACGCTAGTAAAATTAGCGGTATAAATTTGTTCGGTATAAATTTTAGTCGTTTTATAAATATCCCTACAACAACTAGTGCCGGTACTATGAAAAGTAGCTCGCTGTTTATGCAGCTTGTTAGCTGTGTTATAAATTCCTCTATTTTTAATCTCCCCTTTATATTGTATTCGCAATGGCTTTTTGTTGCTACCTTTTTGCCTTGCTTTTTATCTTGCATAGCCTATTTTTCTTAAAACATTTTATAGCTTTAAGCTTTGTCTTTTCAGACTTTTTCAAAAGATAAACGCAAGGTTTTGGCAGTGAAAAAAACGCTAGTTTAGCATAGACGGATTTTTCTTTAGCCAAGACGTTATAACTGAGCGGTAGAGGTTTGCTTTGTATCGCTCTTGCTCGCTTACAATGTCATTTATAATCTTGTCTATGCCATTTTGATACTTTGCGTTTATACTATTGCTGTCATCTTTGTACGCCTTTTTTGTGGCTTTGATATCGTTTTCTAAACCCTCGTTTTTATTGAGATAATCTAAGTCATAACGTAGCTTGTCCTCAAAGTTTTTAGCCAAAATCCTGCTCTTTAAAACATTTGCATTTCCCTCTATAAGCTCTTTTTCTCGTTTGGCGTTGCCTGATGAGCCTAGCCCTTTTAATACACCACTAACCTCGTTTTTCTTTGCAGATACGGTAGCTACTTCGTCTTTTTCTGCCATATTAACTTTAGCCGCTTGGTCTAGCCTTTTAACGCCTTGGTCCTTCTCTTTTTTAAGAATGTCTTTTTTGAAGTCTAGCTTTAAAAGCTTATCGTTTGAGTCTTTTAAAACCTTTTCAAGGGATAGTAGCTTGTTTTTTAGTAGCTCGCTTTTTTGCCTTTCGGCTTTGTTTTGATAGTAGGTGTTTAGGTATCCTGCCATTTTATTTCCTCCTTATTATTTTTTCCTCTTGCAGATAAACTTCTAAAGTGAGGTTTTTCTCTGCCTGTTTTTAAAATTGTTTTTTAAAGCTATTTGCCAACTGGTAAGGTGTTAAAGTATAGCTCTGTAATGTTTGCCGGGGATAGCTTGCCGACTGACTCTATCTTTAGATTAATAGAAATAAACCTACTAGAGAGTAGCTTGTACTTGTGCAAACTAAAGGGCATATCACTCTTTTTCGAGATGTCACATAACGGGATAATATAGCCATTGTCTGTCGTTAAACTAAAGGATAGATCGCTTTCTTTGGAACATTTTAAAACCATATTGCTACTCTGCTTTAAAGTGTCTTGACTGTTAAAATAAAGCGGTGCTAGTGCTAGAGTTGAGGTAAATCTACGGAAATAATCGGGGCGTTTGTAGTCCTCAAATAAATCCTTTGACTCAAGAAAAATAGAGCCTGTTTCATCGATAAAATAAAACTCATCGTCTAATTTAAAAAAGACCTTTGCGTTTTTTATCCCAGTGCTTTTGTACCACGCATTTGCCTCATAGTTGTAGACAAGACAAATAGTCGGTAGGCTAAGGTAAAACTCGCTGTTTTCATTGTCATCAAAGGTCGTAAGATTACCACTCGTGATAGCTTTTAGGGAGTTTATCATCCTTTGACCTATGGGGCGAACGTTTCGCTCGTCTTGTATGTTGGTCGAAACTAGCTCAAAGAGCATAGCTTTTGACATAAAAACAGGGGAGTTGTTTATAATCCTTACGGTGTCTTTGTACTCACAGCCGATGCCTGAATTTAAAGTGAAAACAGGAAAAGATACATTTAACGGATTTGTCATATCAAGAGTTGAATAGTAAATCTCGTTTTCAGTAAAGATAATCTGCCTGCTGTACTGACTTATGATATTGGTGATAGGACTTTGCCCGGAGCCTATGTATGAGTAGTTTGAGGTCGGGAAATAGTCAATCTTCCCGGGATAGGAAAATCTACGCATTGTCGGATTTTTAACGCCACCCCAGATGAAAAGTGAGCTAGACGTTGCCCCACCGAAAAACATCGAATTTGTAAAAGTGCTTATATCCTTTATATCGCCTGTGTTGTCTTTGGCCCATTTGACTTTTAATTTAAAGCCTGTGTTAGGAGTGCCAAGGAGCGTAAACGAGCCTTGCGTAAGGTTTACAGTGTAGGTGCTAGTCGGCTGAATACTACCGTTTATCTCGATGTAAACAATTTCTAAAATGTCCCTTTCGGGGAGCTTAAAGGTGGTGAAGTTTTTGTCTGTAATGTACTCCGCCATACGATATTTTGAGAGCAGATTTGTGTCCTCAAACGGCGTTCCTATGCCGTATGGCGTTGAGTTTAAAATAAGAGTAGGGCAGTAGGGCGAAACTTTTTCTACACGAACTCCGTCAAAAGTCATAAACCCGTCGCTTGTCATTAGATATAATAACTGGTTGTAGATAAACATTATCCCGCTTAAAGTGACGTTGTTTTCATACTTAAAATCCCTGATTATCGTTTCTCCGGTTTGGTTTTTTACAAAGCTTAACAAAGTGTTGTTTGAAAGATAAAATATCGTTTCTTTTTTGTCGTAGAGTAACACCCCTTTGCAAAAATCTTTTGGAGCGGTCCTTTGCGATTTGAAAACTTCACGGATCCCTGTTCGCTTTATTAGCCTTTT
>JAVVYT010000131.1:0-4246 GCA_036650995.1 Clostridia bacterium
AAATCGCCTTTAGGTTCGTAAGATAGCATTGCATTTTTATCTTCAGATTGATTAAATTCTTCTAAAAATTTGCAAACTGCAAAAACAAAATCTTCTTGGTATAAAATATCATTAAGTTTCATTTGCCTCACCTCTTTTTTTACAATACCGCTTGATATATTGGTGTTGTAAAGTATAATTGATTTAATTTTTAATTTTATTATTCTATCTTTTAGTATAACATTTTTATTAGTTTTTTTCAATACTAAAACCCATAAAATTACAGTTTATTGCAGAAATATAATAGGTCAATCATAGAGTCGCTAAAACCTTTAGAATTACAGTTTATAAAGAGGTTATAAAAATAAATCTAGGGTGTAAAATTTATAGATTATAGTTTTGTTTAAAATATTGACAAAATAGATATAATAAGAGTATACTAATAAATATAATTTTAAATTAAGAAAGGATTATTTTATGAATATTGATATTACAACTGAAAAAAGAATGGAAATCATCGAAAAGCATATTCAAAACGGCGTTGTTATACCCTGTGTTGACGGAATTATTATAGATGAAGCTAGTACAATAGGGGCTAAAACCGTTATTTTACCGGGATGTATTATTTTAAATAGTAATATAGGTGTAGACTGTGTTATAGGACCTAACTCTTATGTTGAAAAATCAAAATTTGACGATAATATTTCATTTAAAGCATCTTTTTGCAATGAATCATCGGTTGGTAGCGGAACAACTATTGGACCATTTTGTCAGCTAAGACCTAATACTTGTTTGGGACGTAATATCAAAATCGGGGATTTTGTTGAAGTTAAAAATTCAAATATCGCTGATCGTACTGCAATTGCACATTTAACTTATATTGGTGATAGCGATGTTGGTGAGCGGGTAAATTTTGGCTGTGGAACAGTTACTTCAAACTATGACGGTAATATAAAATCACGTACTGTTATCGGAAATGATGTTTTCATTGGCTGTAACACAAATTTCATTGCCCCTGTTGTAGTGGAGGACGATAGCTATATTGCCGCAGGCTCCACCATTACAGATACTGTACCTTCAAACTCCTTAGCTATTGCAAGGTCAAGGCAGGAAAATAAAATTGACTGGAAAAAGAAAAAGAAAAAATAACATTTCTCTTAAAAAATTAATGCTGTTTTAGAATATTAAAATAGCTAAAAGTATAAAAACGTTAGAAATATTAAGCCACCAAAAAAGCTAAAGAAAATAGATAACGTTTTTAGAAAAAAAGCAAAGCTAAAGAGAAGAGAATATTTAAAAACAAAATATCACGACAATAAAAATAAAAAATAAAAAATAAAAAATAGTTCCTAAGGGGACTATTTTACATAAAAGGAAAAATATAATGTTTGGGATAAATACTGCTACATATGACAATTTAATAGTCTTTCTAGGAAATCCAGGGGACAAGTACGAAAACACTCGCCATAATGCAGGTTTTATTATTGGTGATTACATTGCCACAAAACTAGGTGTTACAATAGAAAAAGAAAAGTTTCTATCAAAAACCGTGGCTACAACGATAAATGGACAAAAATGCCTTTTAATAAAGCCACAAACGTTTATGAATTTAAGTGGTGACGCCATTTTAGCCGCATCAAATTATTACAAAATACCGATAGAAAAAGTAATAGTAGTTCAAGATGAAGTGGCACTTAATGTTGGTATTTTTCGCATTAAAATAGGCGGAAGTTGTGCCGGGCATAATGGAATTCGTGATATTCTTGAAAAGGTAGAAGATAAATTTATTAGAATAAGAGTTGGTGTTGGAGAAAAGCCTTCTAAAGAATATGATATAATAAATTGGGTATTAGGTAAATTTCCAAAAGAGGATAGAGATAAGATAGATGAAATTTCTCCCGATATTCTAAATGCTATTGAGCTTATCGTTTGCGGTAACATCTCTAAAGCTATGAGTTTATATAATAAAACAAACACTAAAAAAGTTTAACTTTTAAAAAAATACAGATATAAAAACAAAATTTAGAATAAGCTAAAAATTAGAGTGAATAGATATAAAAATAAAATTTAGAATGATAAAAACTAAAACAAATAAAAAAACAAAATCTAAGAATGAGCCAAAAATTAGAAAAAATAAAAAACAAAATTTAGAATAAGATAAAAATTAATTAGATTAAAATTAAAAGATAAAAAAATAAAAGATGAAAAAAGATAGAAAAGAATGAATAGATAAAAATGCGTAAAACGAGGTAAAAATTGCAATTTATAATTGATGAAATCTCAAAAAATGAGGAATATAATAAACTAATTACTGCTGTAAGAAAAAATCAACTTCCTGCTATGATGTGGGGGGCACCTGATTACCTTAGAGCGGCGTTTTGTTATACTCTCTGTAAAAAAGCTAAAAAAAAGGCACTAGTTATCGTACCTGAACTTGAATTAGAAGAAACAATTTTAGCATTTAAAGCACATTTCAAAGAAAATGTTGCCACCTATTCTGCTAAAGAGTATCAGTTTTTAAACGTAGACACAACATCGCACACCCTTGAAAATGAACGGTTAAGGGTTTTGCAATCGATGGCAAATGATGAGTATGAGGTTATAATAACAACTATTCGTTCATTATGTGATTATACTATTTCAAAAAAAGATATTATAAATCAGTCGTTAATATTAAAACAAGATATGGAATTTCCACTCGAAAAGCTAACAAGGCACCTAGCTGACACCGGCTATGTTTCTTGTAGCAGAGTTGAGGGGATAGGGCAGTTTAGTGTGCGTGGCGGAATTTGTGATTTTTATTCACCGGATGCTACTGCACCTGTTAGAGCCGAGTTTTTTGGAGATACAGTTGATGCTATTGCGACCTTTGACATAATATCACAGCGACGTCAAGAAAAGTTAAAATCTGTTAAAATTTCACCTGCCTCACAAAAGACAAAAGAAGAAAACGATGTTTTGATAGAGGGATTAAAAAAGCTTAGAAAGAAATTTTCAAAAAACGAAAAAGTACTAAGTGTTTTAGAAGAGGATATAGAAAAGCTATCAAACGGAATACATATCTGCACCGATAGGTATATTTCACTTTCAGACAAGAAAAACACTATTTTAGATTTTATCGAAGATAACTTTGTCTTTTGCTTTGAGTTTGCCAAAGAAAAAGAAACTCTAAAAGGTAGTACTGCAAGGTTTTTAGAGGATGTAAATCAGGCTACTGAGCTTGGTATGCCCTTTAGTGGCAATGACTTTTTTCTGAAAACTTCTGAGCTTTATGAAAAGTTACAGAGCAAAAATTTAATTATTTTTGAGCGATTATCAAGAAGTGAAGATGTTATTAAATATAAAACACTGCTCTCAATAAACGCTGTGTCTTGTGAATATACCGGCGGAGAATTTGAAGTAATTGCTGAAGATATTGAGCATTTTGTAAATAATAGAAATGGCAGAGCGGTTGTGGCAACAGCAAATCCTAAGCACGCTGAAAATATCACAAATATTCTAAACGCATTAAATGTTAAAGCATCTTTTACCCTTGAAGAGAATTTTACAATAAAGGAAAAAACTGCGGTAGTTATTGTAGCTCCATTTTTAAAGGGATATATTTTAAATAAAGATAAATTTGCACTTTTTACCGCTATTAACACTGCTAAAAAGGCAGGAAAAGAGCGTAGGGCATTAAAAAAATTTAAAAGCGGAGTTAAGATTACAAGTCTTGCCGATTTAAAGCCCGGTGATTATGTTGTGCATAATGAATATGGAATTGGCGTGTTTGAAGGGATTGTTACTAATACCTATGACGGAGTAACTAAAGATAGCCTTAAAATCAGATACGCAGGAACAGATACTCTTTATGTGCCATGCTCGAGATTAGACCTTATTTCAAAGTATTTAGGGGCAGATGTATCGGACGGTGTAAAACTTAATAAACTTACTAGAAATGATTTTGAAAAGGTAAAAGCTCGTGTAAAATCAGCAGTTAAAGACTTGGCAAACGAGCTTATAAAGCTGTACGCTGAGCGAATGGTGGCTAAAGGATATGCCTTTTCAAAGGATACTACATGGCAAAAAGAGTTTGAAGATAGTTTCCCTTTTGAAGAAACAGATGATCAGCTTATCTGTATTGATGAAGTTAAAAAAGATATGGAAAAAAGTATGCCAATGGAACGACTTTTATGTGGTGATGTTGGTGTCGGAAAAACAGAGGTTGCTATTCGTGCGGCATTTAAAGCGGTGGCGGATAACAAACAAGTAGCGGTGCTAGTACCAA
>JAVVYT010000132.1:0-4196 GCA_036650995.1 Clostridia bacterium
TAATCACAGTTAGTAAGCACAGTAAGTGGAGAAATTCCGCAACCATCTCGCTCGCCAACGGTCCATCTAGTTGATGGCTCTAGCACATATCCGTATTTTGGATCTCTCTGACTCTTGTAAAATAATCCTGCAAATTTTGGTAGACGGAACACGTCACAAACTCCGTGGTAACAAATCCTGTCCCCTGAGCCAAAATTATTATGAGTGTGATAGTCAAATGCGCACCAGCCAATGCCTCCGCATACGTCATCATCAATACCAACATCGTTTTGTATGTCAAGGTGACGTCGCATCTGCTCGTTTACTCGCTCTTCGTTGTCGTAAGCCTTAGTCGGGTACATATGCCCTGCAAACTCTGTTATCATATATGGTACAGTCGTATCAAGCCCGGTGATTTCCTGTTGTGGCTTGTGTAACTCGTTTGTGCCATTGTGAACAAAGTCGTTCATAGTGTACACGTCCTCAAGTAGTTCACTATTATCTAAACAACGAACTCCGCCTGTCTGCCTTGTCTTGTCTAATTTATGAGCAAGTGCGTTTGTTTTGGTGTAAAAATTATGGTTGTCGATTGACTCGTTTATTCTAACCCCCCAAAGGATAATTGACGGGTGGTTTTTGTCCGCTGTTATCATTTCAAACTCGTTTTGTAATGAAACTTCTTGCCATTTTTCGTCGCCTATATGTTGCCAACCTGGTATTTCTTCAAATACTAAAAGTCCAATTTCATCACAGCGATTTAAAAAGTGCCTTGATTGTGGATAATGTGATGTGCGTACTAAATTAAGCCCTAACTCGTGTTTTAGAATGTCCGCATCTTTCTCCTGCACCCTTTTTGGCATTGCATACCCTACAACAGGGAACGATTGATGACGGTTTAGTCCCATTAATTTTACCTTTTTTCCGTTTAAGAAAAAGCCATGGTCTGTAAATGTAGCTGTTCTAAATCCAGTATCTGCCGAGTCAAGACAAGTACAGCTTTCAGATGAATAAAGTACAGAAACTGTATATAAATTAGGACTCTCAATATCCCAAAGTTCTATTCCCTTTAAGCTCTCTAAGCTAATGGTAACTTCGTTTTCGCCTATCTTTATAGCGGTTTCTATTTTCTTTGTTGCTATAACTTTCTCTTCGTTTCCTTCTTTATATAGATTAACTAGAATTTCAGCATTGTCGTTAAGGTTTGCGTTAATGGTGATTTTAATGTCTAACTTTTTTTCCTCTTCTAACACGCTAGCAGGAATTAAAGTAATATCTGAAATGTAGTTGTCGCTTGTTTTTATGTATGTTACATCACGATAAATTCCGCCAAATGTTAGGTAATCAATTGCATTTCCAAAAGGTGGAATAGTAGCTAGTTCCTCTGAATTTGCTACAACTATAATCTCATTTTCGCCCTCAACTATTGACTTTGTAAGCTCAATTGTAAACCTAGTGTATCCTCCTTTGTGGTCGGCTAAAAATTCACCGTTTAAATACACCTTTGCATATGCCATAACACCGTCAAACTCTATAAAATGACGTAACTTTAAATCTTCGCTTGTAACTTTGAATACCTTTTTGTAAAAACATTCATACTTGTATTGCTCATCATCAAAATAATTTAAATCTAAAAGTTCGTTTGCGTGTGGTAAGTTTACTTTTGTAAAGTCGTTGTTTGCTTTTTTATCGTCATATTCGCTTTTACAAAATAGCCACTGCTGATTGAAATTTTCTCTATTCATATCTTTTTTTAAACCATCCTTTTTTTTGTTTTTTGTTTATTTTTTTTGTATTTTTTCGCCTATTTTTGTCTTTGTATTTATTTACATTATAATTTTATCATACCCTATTTGATTATAAAAAGCAAGCCTACAAAACAAATTCTTTTAATCTTTTTAAAAGTTTTTATCTTGTAGACTTGCCCTTTCTTTTTTACCTTATTTTATCCGAAATTAAGCCATTTCTTTCCCTAAACAATTCCGCTTTTTAATTACTACTAATCTTTAGTTTTCTCAAACTAATTTTTGTATCAATACTTCTTTGCAGTTTCCAATACTAATTTTAGCTTTTCAAAACTAATCAGCTTTTGTGTAAATGCTAATTTTAGATTTTTAATAAACTAATTTTTTTATATCAATTCTTTTTTGCAATTTCCTAAACTTATCAGTTTCATCTCAATACTTATCTGCGTTTTTCGAAAACTAGCTTTCTTAGCTTTGCTTTTTAAAAGCTAATTTTTTTGCAGATTTTAGGTATAAGTCTAGTTTTTGCTCTTTTGTCTTTTAATTACTAATGTTGTTAAAACTGCTCCCGATGCTAAAATTAATGATACTAGTATTGCTATCGGTGTGCTGTCTGAAGTTGTAGGTGTGGTGTTTTGTGTACCATTTCCACTATTTGTATTTCCACCGTTACCTGGTTTATATCCGTTATCAGGTTTTGGCTTATTGCTATCGTCTGGCTTTGGTTTGTTGCCATCATCTGGTTTTGGTTTCTCTTCAGGATCTGGATCTGGTGTAGGTGTGGCGTTTTTAATAAACTTAGCTAGGTACTCTGCGTCCGCTGTTGCGGTAACTTCGTAACTGCTTGTAGCTCCGTCAATTTTTTTGCCATTTAAGTACCAACCATCAAAGCTGTATCCGCTGTCTGCTGTTGCGGTAAGGGTAACTTTATCGCCTTTGGTTACTTTTTGTGTTGATGGTGTTACTTTGCCATTTGCTCCGTCAACTTTTGCGGTTATCGTAACAGTTTCAGGTACTGGAACAGGTGGAGTTTTAGCTTTAAATTTAGCAACATAAGTTGCATTTTCAGTTGCGTTAAAGGTATAGCTAGCTGGTGCATTTTCTACCTTTGTGTTATTTTTATACCAACCCTCAAAGTCGTAACCCTCGCTTGGTGTTGCAACTATTGTAACAGATTTGCCTTTTTCAATCTCTTGGCTAGCTTTTTCTACACTGCCATTTTCTGAAGCCTCGGCTTTAATCGTGTACATAGTTTTAGGTGCTGGTTTTACCTGCTGAAAATCGTCAAGGTATACATCAAATACTGTTGTCGCATCTGTTGCTACTACCTCAAACTCTATTCTTAAAATTAAGTTTGCGTTGTATACAGATTTATCTCCGGTTGAAATGCCTGTTAAAACGTTCTTTGTGTTGTCGCCCTCTTTAAGAAAATTAGCATAAGGCACTACAATAGTCTGAACATCGCCACTTCCAACAACATCAAAATTCTGTATTCTGAAAATATCAGGTGTTGCAACCGGTGTTCTGCTATCGTAAAAATCCATCTTCATTTTAACTGTTTTGTCAGTCTTAATCTTAAAACTTAATGCGGTCGCATTAGCGTCTATGTTAGTGTTTCCGCCTTTGGCAAAGTAGTGCCTTGCAACCATTCCCCAAAGTAGCTTTTTCGCACTGTGAAACTTTAGTGTGTTTGTTCCTGTGATAACTGATTTGTTGTCTATTCCAACAAATGCTCCAGGATATCCTCCGTGGTTACTGTTGTCATCAATTTGGCTGGCAGATACTGCCCATGTTTGCTCTGTTGGTCCTACAATATTTCCTCTAACAGAGTCCGCCTCTTCAAAACCACCTCTTGTAACATCTGATACCTTTACCCAATCGGCAGGATTAGCTACGTTACCTGTACGTGAAGCATCTGTTGCGGCTTGTCCTATTACGGTAGCTCCTACCATTGTAAATATAATTGATATCGCAAGTACTATGCTAGTTATTCTCTTTTTCATTATTTTCTTCCTCTCGTTTCCTTTGTTAAAAATAAAGTTTCCCTTTAGTTTTTTATAAGGCATATTATTACCTCTATTTTACCTTATTTTCTTTGAGTTTGCAACCTTTATTTATAAACAAAACCCAATCTTTTACATTTAATTCAATCTTTTTATCTAATTTGCAATTTCCTCTTTATATTTTCATAAAACATTTTTTGAAAACAAAACAATATAGTCTTGCAGTGACTTTTTTATATGGTTTGTTTCAAAATTAAGTAACTTTGCAATAAAGCTTTTCTCTTGTCTTTTTTGTTTCAAAACGAAATAGTCTTGCATTAAAAATTATCTTGCCTTTTCTGTTTTAAAGCAAAATTATCTTGCAATAAAAAAATGTATTTTGTGCTTTTTATAAAACTACTATTTATCTTTACACTATCAACAAAATTTCTTTTTTCCCTTTTCTAAAAACATCTTTTTCAGTTTCAAAATG
>JAVVYT010000133.1:0-4179 GCA_036650995.1 Clostridia bacterium
CCCTAGAAAACAAGCCTGATTTTCAAAAAGTATGGGCGGGTGAATCGTTAAACGAGGATCGTACTAACTTTCAAATTAAAAGCAGAAAGTTTTTTGGCTGTAACAGTTTTGTAGACAGTCAGATAGGCAGAGTTTTAGCTAGCATAGAAAAACTAGTGCCGGACGCTATTGTTATCTACACCTCAGACCACGGCGATTTTTTAGGCTCACACAGACTTTCGGCTAAAGGTCCGTCCTCATACGAAGAGATAACGCACATACCATTTTTAATAAAGGGGAAAGATATTCCTAAAAACAAAGTAGATACAAATCCTGTTTCGCATATAAACATTGCACCGACGATTTTTGAAATTATGGGAATTCCGCAGTCGCAAGTGTTTGAGGGAAAGAGCTTGCTAAGCGAGATAGAGGACGATAAAAAGAGAGTAAACGATTATATCTTTATGGAATTTACAAGATACGAAGTGGATCACGACGGTTTTGGTGGTTTTCAGCCAATGCGTTCTTGCTATGACGGAAGGTATAAACTAACGATAAATCTAATGTCAACAGACGAACTGTACGACCTAGAAAAAGACCCTGAAGAAATGGTAAATCTGATAGATAATAAAGACACCGCTAAAATAAGGGACACTCTTCACAATGCGATTTTAAAAAATATGAACGATACTAGAGATCCATTTAGAGGGTATTACTGGGAAGATAGACCCTGGAGATTAGACGCTACAAAGCCAACTTGGGACTACACAAAGAAAACACGTCAGCGGATTGATGATAAATACGAAGCACGCCAACTAGACTATTCAACAGGTCTTGCAATAAAAACCTCTGTTCGTGACAAATAAAAACTTCTTTAAAATAGACAAAATGCGAATTAAATCGGATATTGTCTATTTTATGTTTTTATGGTATAATAACTAGATAACAACCCACAAAATGAATACTAGAAAAAAATAAAAACTAGTAGTATTAAGAAAAAGAAAAGGACAATTAATGAATTTTAAACAACTTGGCATTATCGACCCTATTTTAAAAGCGGTAGAAGAATTAGGATATGAAACCCCCTCAGAGATACAACTAGAGGCGATACCATATCTTATTGACAATAGAGATTTACTAGGCTGTGCGCAGACAGGAACAGGTAAAACAGCGGCATTTGCGATACCAATTTTGCAAAAACTATCTAAAACGAAAGTGGCAAAACCGGCACCTATAAGAGCGCTTATTTTAACACCTACAAGAGAACTTGCAATTCAGATAGAAGAGAGTTTTAAAGATTATGGAAAGTATCTACCTTTAAAATGTATCTCTATTTTCGGCGGAGTGTCGCAAAAGTTACAGGTTGAAAAGCTAAATGCAGGGGCGGATATAGTAGTCGCAACACCCGGCAGACTTATAGATCTTCACAATCAAGGGCTTATTCACTTTGACGAATTAAACGTATTTGTATTAGACGAAGCGGACAGAATGTTAGATATGGGTTTTGTAAATGACGTTAAAAAGATTATTAAAATGCTTCCGACAAGACGTCAGAATTTACTCTTTTCAGCTACCATTCCAAACGAAGTAAAAGCAATAGTTAGCGGTCTGCTAAATAACTTTGTAACAATAACAGTAACACCAAACTCTTCGACAGTCGAGTCGATTGAGCAGTCGCTTTATTATGTTGATATGGCAAATAAGCAAAAGCTTTTAAATAGCCTTTTGAAAAAAGAAAAGATAGAGTCGGCTTTAGTTTTTTGTCGCACAAAGCATGGCGCTGATAAAATAGTAAAAGAGCTTTTAAAGGTCAACATAAAAGCACAGGCAATCCACGGAAACAAGTCGCAAAACGCACGTCAACTAGCACTTAGCAACTTTAAAAGCCGTGAGATTAAAGTGCTAGTAGCTACTGATATAGCGGCACGAGGCATTGATATAAATGAACTTTCTCACGTTATTAACTATGATATTCCAAACATTCCTGAAACGTATGTACACAGAATAGGGCGAACAGGAAGAGCAGGACTTTCAGGCATTGCAATTAGTTTTTGTATGTTTGATGAGTTTGAATATTTAAAAGACATTGAAAAGCTAATCGGGCAAAAAATACCAGTAGTTGAAAACCATGATTTTCCGCTACAAATACGAGTTGCAACACCAAAAGCTGTAAGACAGCCAAGGGTTAAACCAAAGCCAAAACTAGTAGTACCAAAAGATGGGAATAAGGGTGTTAAAAACTCCTTTAAAAGCAGTCCAAAACAAGGCATTTCTAAAGCAAATGGAGCTGCTAAAAAGTCGTTTAGACCAAAGCAGTTTAAGCATAAATAATAAGTTTTAAAAAGAAAAATAATAGCTTACTCTATTAAATAAAATGGGTGAAAAGTATTATGAAAACAGTACTGATAACAGGGGCATCAAAAGGGATAGGCAGGCAGATGGCAATTGCCTTTGCAAAAGAGCGATATAATGTAATAATAAACTATAATAAAAGCCAAGATACCGCAAAAGCGCTAGAAAGCGAGCTAAAAGCTAGTGGTTACAGCGTCGTTGCTATAAAAGCCGATATTTCATCAGAAGAAGAAGTGCAAAAGATGATTTATGAGGGATATAGCCTTTTTTCGTCGATTGACGTTTTAATTAATAACGCTGCGATATCCTCAATAAAGCTATTTACTGATATTACTCTTGAGGAATGGAACGAGATTTTTAGTGTGAATGTAAATGGGACTTTTAATGTAACTAAAGCGGTTTTGAATAAAATGATAAATGCAAAATATGGTAAAATTATTAACGTTTCTTCTATCTGGGGAATGGTTGGTGCCTCTTGTGAAACGCACTATTCAGCCACTAAAGGGGCAATAATTTCCCTTACAAAAGCACTTGCAAAAGAGCTAGGCCCGTCAAATATAAATGTAAACTGTATAGCACCCGGAGTTATAGCCACTGAAATGAACGACAATTTAACCGTAGAAGAGCTAGATATGCTCAAAGAAGATACACCGCTAGAGCGAATAGGTAGCACTACCGATATAGCAAATCTTGCGTTGTTTTTGGCATCTGATAAAGCAAGTTTTATTACAGGACAGATAATAAGCCCAAATGGTGGCTTTGTAATATAAAAAAAGAGGGTTGTTTTATGAAAGCAGAAAATATTTATCAAAATGAAGCGTTTTCACTAATAGCAGGAAAAGACGGACTTTGCAAGGAGTTTACAGGCATCTATACCGGTGATTTATTGAGCTTTGTGATGTCTAGAGCCTCGCAGGGAGATGCGTGGATTACGGTTATGGGAAGCATCAACACAGCGGCAGTAGCCTCGCTTACAGATGTTTGCTGTATAATTTTAGCGGAGAATGCAGCGGCGGATAAAATGCTGATTGAAAAAGCCAATGATGAGGATATTCCTTTGTTTAAATCGAAAAAAACAGCAGTTGAGATTATCTTCATTTTAAACGATATTTTAAAAAGTTAATATGGCTAGATTTTATTACGATTTTCACATCCATAGCTGTTTGTCACCTTGTGGCGATAACGATATGACCCCTAATAACATTGTAAATATGGCGCTTTTAAATCATCTTGATGTAATAGCAGTTTCAGACCATAATGCAATGTTAAATTTGCCTGCCATAATGAGCGTGGCAAAGGAAAATGGACTGGTTGTCATTCCGGCAATGGAGCTTCAAACTGCTGAAGATATTCACGTTTTGTGCCTGTTTTCGGATCTAGAAAATGCTTTGAAGTTTAGTGATTTAATTTACGATAGTATTCCTAAAATAAAAAATAAAGTTAATATATATGGTGAGCAACAGGTTTTAGACGAAAGCGATAATATAAAAAGACTAGAAGAAAATCTGCTTATTGTGTCCTCGTCATATGGAGTTTATGAAATTCCAAAGCTAGTAAAGGAGTATAACGGAGTTGCGGTGCTAGCACATATTGATAAAGCCTCAAATGGAGCAATTGCAATTTTAGGGAGCATAAACCCCGATATGAACTATGAAACCGTAGAAATTTCAAAAAATTGCAAGCCTAGTTTTTTCGAGGAAAATAGCTATATTAAGAGGGACTATAATATCATTTACGATTCAGACGCCCACTACCTATGGGATATAGCCGAACAAAAAAACTACCTAGACCTAGAAACCCTCACAATTGAAAACGTCTTAAAATATATTTCTTCCAAAAAGAAAGGGG
>JAVVYT010000134.1:0-3112 GCA_036650995.1 Clostridia bacterium
GGGCAGAAGGGATCGAACCCTCGGCACGCGGTTTTGGAGACCGCTGCTCTACCATCTGAGCTATGCCCCTTTATTTTCTTTAGCGTTAATATTATATAATATTGTTGGTGTTTTGTCAATGCAAAATGGGGTTTTTCTTAATTTTAATTATTTTTTAAAAAATCTGATAATCAATTGAAGTTCATTTTTGTTTGTGATACAATAGAAACAGATGAAAATTTAAGGAAGCGAATTTATGGAAATTAGAAAAGCTAAAGAGGACGATTGCGATCGGCTAATCATTCTTTTAAAACAGATTGCAACTATTCATTATCAAAAAAGACCTGATATCTTTAAGGAAAACGCTATCAAGTATAAGGCGAGTGAGCTTGCTCTGCTGCTAAAAGACGAAAGTCGTCCGATTTTTGTGGCAACTGAGGATAATAAGGTTATCGGCTATGCGTTTTTGCAGATTAATCTTGTGAAAAATAGTAGTATGCTTTGTGATAGAAAAGCACTGTATCTTGACGATTTATGCGTTGATGAAAATCTTCGTGGAAATGGCTATGGCAAAAAACTGTTCTCGTTTGTGAAAAATTATGCTAAAGAAATTGGCTGCGTTTCTATCGATTTAAACGTTTGGGAGCTAAATGACATGGCTATCTCTTTTTATGAAAAATGCGGTATGTCTATCCAAAAACGCCATATGGAACTTACCTTATAATTTAAAAAAAACCTAACTTTCATTTGATAAAAATACAAACTTGCCTAATTTAAAACACCATTTTCATATTAAAAATATTTCAAAATAAATTAATTTTATAAAGACAATTTCAATACAGCAAGTTTCAAAATAAAAAAATCAAGACGAGCTAATTTCAAAACAGCAAGTTTCAAAACAAGCTAATTTCAAAATGTAATTTGTTTCAAAATAAAAAAATTCAAGGCAAAATAATTTCAAAACAAAACATTTTAAACAAATTAATTTTACAAAGGCAAATTTCACATTTTATTTATTTCAAAGCAAAACCATTTCAAAATAAGCATTTCAAAACAAGCAAACTCACGAATTTAATTTATTTAGAAATAAACAATTCAAAGCAAAACCATTTCAAAACAAAACCAACTTCAAAAATAAGCAAACTTCAAAACAAGCAATTCAAAACCAACCAACTTAAAAAATAATAACATTCAAAATAAAACTGTACACAAAATAAAATAAAGAAAAGAAAAGAGATTATTATGAGAACATTATTTTTAGACCTAGATACTCTTAGAGCGGACCATTTGGGCTGCTATGGTTACACGAGAAATACCTCTCCTAATATCGACAAGATAGCTAGCAAAGCTGTAAGATTTACAAACTATTTTTGTTCCGATGCACCGTGTTTGCCCTCGAGAAGTGCGCTTATGAGCGGTAGATTTGGAATTCACACCGGCGTTGTAGGGCATGGAGGCTCCGCTGCCGATCAGGTGGTTGAGGGTGAAAATCGTGGCTTTAAAACAAAGTATGCTAATAGCTGTCTGCCTAATATTTTTAGAGAAAATGGCTGTAAGACTGCACTTGTAAGCCCATTTCCTGAAAGACATAGTGCTTTTTGGTTTTACGCCGGTTTCAACGAGATGTTTAATACAGGCAAAAGTGGTGGTGAAAATGCCGATGAAATAGCACCAGCGGCAATTTCTTGGATTCGTCAAAACGCAAAGAAGGACGATTGGTATCTTCATATCAATTTTTGGGACGCACACACTCCATATAGAGTGCCGATGTCTTATGGAAATCCGTTTGAAAATGACGATATCCCCGAGTTTTACACCGAAGAGATACTTGAAAATCACAAGAAAATGGCAGGTATCCACAAGCCATATGAAATGAATATGTATGACGATAAGGTAAACAAGGAAAACAAACGTTACCCCGGTCGTGTCACCGATATGAAGCTTTTAAAACAGCTTATAGACGGCTATGATACAGGTATTCGTTATATGGACGATTACATCGGAATACTGCTAGATGAGCTAAATGGGCAGGGAGTGAGCCTTGATGAGCTAAATATTATCGTAACCGCTGACCACGCAGAAAATATGGGCGAGCTTGGCATTTATGGCGAGCATGCAACAGCAGATGTTGGCACTTGTAAAATCCCGATGATTATTAAATGGCAGGGCGGAAAAGAGGGGAGCGTTGATGATAATCTTCATTATAATCTAGACCTTTGCCCTACTATTTCTGAACTTTATGGCAAAGCCCCTAAAGCTAATTGGGACGGAATGAGCTATGCAAATGCAATTGTAAACACAGGTAAAGAGGATAAGAAAAATGAGTATCTTGTAATCTCACAGATGGCGCACGTGGCTCAACGTAGCGTTATTTGGAGCAATTGGCTCTATATCCGCACCTACCATGATGGACATAGCCTTTTTAATAAAAATATGCTCTTTAATCTAGATAATGACCCGTATGAGCAAAAAGACGTTGCCGAAAAATACCCCGAAATTGCTAGTAAAATGGCATCTCTTCTCCTTGATTGGCAAGACGCTATGATGGAAACCTCTGCTACAAAAGTTGACCCTCTCTACACCGTAATGCGTGAGGGCGGACCGTCCCACGCTAGAGGCGAACTCGATCATTACCTTGAATTCCTCACTGAAACTGATAGAAATTCATTAGCCGAAATCCTCAAAAACCGCACCCACCCTTATGGTAGAGAATAATCTGTAAAATATGATTTTTTATTACCTTGTCTAAAAGTCATACCTATTTAGAAAAAACCTATCCTATCATATTTTGTATGCACTTTTTGAAATACGATTTTTATAATACGTATTTTTGAAAATCATTTACTTTGATAGATAATTTATTTTAAAACTATATTGTTCCAAAACAAAACGCAGAAGATAGCATTAAATCTTCTGCGTTTTTTATGCTGTTTTCTAAAACAAGCTTAACTTCTGATAAGCTATAAAAACTAATTTAAAGCTACTAGAGTTTTAAAAACTAATTTGCTTTTACTAAGCTAACAAAGGTTAGTTTTAATTTACAAGAGTTTTGAAAATAAGCTTTGCTAGAGTTTTGCTAGAGTTTTATAAGCTTGAAATTAAAAATACAAAACACTTTAGAGTTTGATTTTTA
>JAVVYT010000134.1:3122-4155 GCA_036650995.1 Clostridia bacterium
ATTTTAATGCTATCTCTGCGTTTTTTATGCTGTTTTCTAAAACAACTTAACTTCTGAAAAGCTATAAAAACTAATTTAAAATACAAAAATGCTTTAGAGTTTGATTTTTATTGGCTTTCGGTGTTTATAGATGGTTATTTCATCAAAGCCTATTTCTTTAAATAGGGAATATCCGTCTGCTAGTCCATTTGTGATTTTATCGGTGTCGTGGCAGTCGGTGCCGATTGTGATATTGCGTCCGCCAACATCAAAGTATAGTTTTAATAGGCGAGAAGATGGCATAAAATCACCGTTTTCTCTACCGATACCCGAGGTGTTAAGCTCTAAGGATTTATCTCTTTTAATAAGCGTTTTAAAAATCTTAATAATCTGCTCATCGTAAATAGTATAATCAAGGCTGATTTTATTTGCAGTCAGGTAACGTTTTGGATAGTCAAAATGAGCAAGACTGTCAAAGTCTGATAACTCCGCCACTTCAAGGAGTTCTTCATAATAAAGTGGCATAATAGACGGAACATCTATCGTTTTATAATCGATGAAGAAAAAATCTTCAAAGTTTCGCATATTGTGAAGTGAGGCTAATACAAAGTCAAATTCCGAGTGGGATAAAATCTCCTTTGCACGGTTTGGGTTTTGAACTGCCTGCCCTAACTCAATGCCACACGCAATTTCAATCGGTGCGTTTTTGTAAATCTCGCTTATCTTTCGGTACTGCTCTAAAGTGTTTTCAAGATTGTATTCAATTAAATCATCGTCTTGTATGTCAAAATGGTCGGTAATCGCAATGTGCGAAAGCCCTGCTTTTATTGCCGCATCACACATATCAGTAGCTGATGTTTGGCAGTCGATAGACATATTAGTGTGCAGATGATAGTTTACCATAAAATCCCCGTCCCTCTCATATTAAATATAGTATTTCCTATTTTTTTAAAGCTAACAAAAAATTATTTTATAAAATCCTTTTTTAAAAGACAACATAAATTTAAAAATCTACAAAATCTTTTTTTCAAAGACAACAAAAATCTCAAAATCT
>JAVVYT010000135.1:0-4133 GCA_036650995.1 Clostridia bacterium
ACCTTCATAATCATAATCGTCAGTTTTTGTAGTAAAATCAATATCCTCAGGACGAATAACGATATCAACAGGAAGATTATTTGTAAATCCCTTGTCAACGCATTTAAGATTAGAGCCATTAAATGATACTAGAAAGTCAGATATCATAATAGCATCGCCAATGTTAGCCTCGCCAATAAAATCGGCAACGAAAGCATTTGTAGGCTCATTGTATATGTCAATGGGGGTGCCTATCTGCTCAATATTACCGTCTTTCATAACAATAACGGTGTCAGACATTGTTAGCGCCTCTTCTTGATCGTGTGTTACATAAATAAAAGTCGTCTGAAGTTGTTGCTGAATTCTTTTAAGCTCAATCTGCATATCTTTTCTAAGCTTTAAATCAAGAGCGCCTAAAGGTTCATCGAGCAAAAGTACTTTTGGGTGATTTATAAGTGCACGGGCAATAGCAACTCTTTGTTGTTGACCACCAGAGAGCTTTGCAATTGGACGAGATTCATAGCCTTTAAGGTCGACAATAGCTAACATTTCTTTAACTCGTTTGTTTATTTCTTTTTTACTTACCTTTTTAATTTTAAGACCAAAAGCTACATTGTCATAAACATTAAGATGAGGGAATAGAGCATATTTTTGAAAAACAGTATTAACCTCTCTTTTATAAGGAGGAATATCGTTTATTCTTTTATCGTCAAAAAAAATATCGCCACTATCTGGTGTTAAAAATCCACCAATAATCCTAAGAGTTGTAGTTTTGCCACAACCGCTAGGTCCAAGTAGTGTAACGAATTCTTTATCTTTAATAGTCAAATTTATTTTGTTTAGTATTTTCTCTCCATCAAATTCAACAATAATATCGGATAATGATATTATTATTTTTTTATCCATATGTCCTACCCATCCTTTTTTGTTATTTACGAGCAAGGTATTTTATAATACTTGTAACTATAAATATATAGATTTTATTGTAAAATGTCAATATCTATCTGAAAAAAAGGTAAAATAATTGAGTAGTTTCTAAATTAAACCGTCAAATATCGATTTAGTGACTGTAAATTCTTGATTGTTTAAATAATCAAGCTCAAAAGCCGTCGTTTTAAAGCAAAATTTAAGCTTGTATGAATAGAGTGCTTGATGATGTAAATTGTATTTTTTATTAATTTCGTTTGTGCTATATTTGCCATCTCCGGCAAGTGGGTGACCTATGTCTGCTAGCTGTACACGAATTTGATGTGTTCTGCCTGTTAGTAGCTCCACTTCAACTAAAGAACAAATTCCATTTTCTTTTAATACTCTGTATTTTAAAATAGCAGTTTTCGTTTTGTGATTTGGCTTTTTGTGAACAAAAACCATATTTTTTTTAGAGTCTTTTTCTAAATAAGAGGTGACTTTTGCTTCCTTTTCATCAAAAATACCATCAGCAATACATAAATACTTTTTGCAAAGCTCGTGATTTTTAATTTTTTCTGATAGAATTCTAAGGGTGCTAGCATTTTTAGCCGCAATTACAATACCACCTGTGTTCCTGTCAATTCTATTGACGAGGGCAGGTGTAAAGGAGTTTTCCTTTACAGGGTTATACTCGGCTTTTCGATATAAATAGGATATAATATGGTTAATAAGAGTGTTATAACTCTCGCTAGAGTCGCTGTGACAAATCATACCAGGAGCTTTATCCACTAAAAGTATGTTCTCGTCTTCGTATAAAATATCAATGTTAGGTGTTAGTGTTCTGTAAAACTCATCGTTTTTAACCGAAATAAGTAAATCATCATTTAGATAAATCGTTAAAACATCGCCCTCCATTAATTTATAAGAAATAGTACTCTTTTTGTTATTGACTTTTATTTTTTTAAGTCTTACAGCCTTATATAACATTGAAGTTGGTAGAGCTTTAAATGTTTTAGTTAAGAATTTATCTAGTCGCTGATTACTGTCATTTGCATTTATTGTTAATGTTTTTATAAAACTCAGCCTTTCTAATATGTTGTTTGAGAGATAAGCTCAGTGCTTTTAATCATTTTTTCGTATCTTGTTTTTATCTTTAAAAGTTTGTCATAATCTTCTTTGCTAACTTTGCGGTCAGTCCCTGCAAGATAATCAGAAATTGCTGTATTTACAGAAAGTATTCTAAAGGTTTTACCACTATCACCATTGTTTTTATCGATATAAGTTGGCGTGTAGTTGACTGATTTTATCTCAGGAATTCCAGTTTTATTGCTTTTTTCTATGGTGAAACTAGCAATTAATCCGCTATTAGTAAAGATATCTGTTTTTTCTCCACTTGATTTTGTATATGAAGTTTGCATTGCATTTTGGTCGCCGATAAAATTACCTAAACTATATGCTACAATGCCCTTTTTTTCTTCACCATTTCTATTAACAATAACCTCTTCTATTGGCTGTGCAACGTGAGGGTGATGCCCTACTATGGCGTTTATATCGGTGTTTTCAAATAGCCATTTTGCTAGTTCTTTTTGCACTTCGCTTGGATACATATCATATTCTATACCCCAATGAGGATTGAAAAAGATGAATTCTGCACCAGAATTTTTTAGTGCTTTAGCTTTGTTAGCAATATCTTGTTTTTCAATTATATTTACTGAAAATGGTTTATCGTCTTTTAATGGAACATTCACTCCATAAGTATAGTTTAAAAACCCAATTTTGATATCATTTACAGTAAAAATACAGGGTTTTTGGCTGTCCTCTAATGTTTTATATGTGCCTGTGTGTGCAATGTTTGCTTCATCTAACACGTCTATTGTGTTTGAGATACCTTTGAAAAAAGTGTCTACTGCGTGGTTGTTTGCTGTGCTTAATAGGTCGACTTTTAACGTGTTTTTGATAGTTTTAGTAAAATCTTCAGGGCAGTTAAATTGTGGATAGCCACTGTAATCATAGTCTTTCGTGCCGGCAAAGGTGGTTTCAAGGTTGCCGACTCTAAAATCATATTTACTAAGTATCTTTCCAATATCGGTAAACTGTGAGTCGAAATCATATCCTTTTGATATTTTAGCCGATTTGAAGATAGTATCATGCATAAGTAAATCACCAAAAAAAGCAATAGTTGCAGTAGTCGTATTTTTAGGCAAAGTTTTTGAAGAAGAGCTATTTAGCTCGCCTCCGGCAGGTGAATCAATCTCTTTTTCTGTTGTGGCTTTATTACAACCTGTAAACATTAGTACCATACATAGTATTGGGATTAGTATTTTTTTCATTATAATCTCCTTTTATTTTTTGATAATTTATTTTTAAACGTATCCTTAATTCTAGTTTTGTATAAATACTTTTAATTTTGCATAAATACTTTTGGTGGGATGTTACGCTGATTATAGGCAATGATAAGCTTCATTAAGGCGGTTTCTTTTCCCATACAGCTTAGTATTATAGCAGATGTTTTGAAAATTTCAAGTCTTGAATCATATAAAAAATCTTTTTTATCTTTTTCTGATAAAATATAAAAATCAATATTGTTTTCTTCACATTTTTTAATGAAGTTTAAAACAGACGTTGTATTTCCTTTAGTAGATATAGTAGAACTGTGGTAGGTAGTATGCAAAATGGCTTTTACATTGCTTTTAAAAGAAAAATTATCATAATCTAAGTTTGGATAAGGTGAAATTACAGCAATACTATTCTCAAAATTATTATTAATAGAAATTTTGTGGAGTTGCTTTTTTATCGGCATTTCACTAAAAACTTTAAATGAATTGTTGCTTATCTTTCCAAAAATAGGGGATGTGTCACTAAATTTATCGGTAGCTATATCAGCTTCTCTTAGCATATCAGCCTTGTAAACATTTATTTCATCGTCTTTGTAAATTACAAATATGCCGTTTGTATTAGCATTTAGAATAAACCATAAAGACGATTTAAGATTTACTATTGCGTTACTCTTCGGGTGGGATATAGGACGGTTGCTTGCTGTAATTATGATAGGAATAGGAGTGTCCTGGCAGATTAAGCTTAAAAAAGCAGAAGTATATGGCAGGGTATCACTTCCATGAGTTATTATAATACCGATATAGTCACTATAATTTATAGTTTTAAAGAGATTATATAGAACGTTTAGATGGCTGTTATTTAGATTTTCACTATGAATTTCAAATGGTGTTTTAAATTCAAAATTTATA
>JAVVYT010000136.1:0-3862 GCA_036650995.1 Clostridia bacterium
TCAAGACAAATTATATCAAGACAAATTATATCAAGACAAATTATATCAAGACAAAAATTCCCCGTGTAATTAAATCACGGGGAATTTTTTTATAAACTTTAAAAAATATGTAATAATAGATTACTCTTCAATATTTATTGTATTAACTAATAGGCGAATTGCGGTTTTCTTTTTATCACCAATTTCCACCTCTACAAACTCGGGCAGGCAACACAAGTCAATTCCGGAAGGTATTAGAAAAGTCCTAGCAATTGCAATTGCTTTTACTGCTTGATTTATTGCTCCGGCACCAATAGCTTGTATTTCTGCTGAATTATCTTCTCTTATTACGCTTGCTAACGCTCCGGCAACTGAATTGGGGTTTGACTTTGACGATACTCTTAATACGATCATAAATAATACCTCCTAATTTATTAAACAACTAACTTGTTATACTTATATTATATACTATTTTTAGTAAAAATCAAGAAGTATTTAGTAAATTAGTATATTTTTACTCATAAATATTTAGAGTTTCTATTTGAATTGCATTACCGTTTTTCTCATCACATTCAATTATTACACCATTTAAAAAACATTTACCCTCTGCCGGTAAAAAGGTTTGAGGAAGTTTTGTAATAAACTTATTAATTACAGGCTCTGGTGCAATTCCTAATATTGAATTTTGAGCGCCTACCATACCGACATCGGTTATAAATGCTGTACCATTAATAATCTGTGCATCATTTGTTTGCACGTGTGTATGCGTCCCTACAACTGCTGACAGGCGGTTTGCAAAATACATAGCGAAGGCTTTTTTCTCACTGGTAGCCTCGGCATGAAAGTCAACAAAGTTAATAGTAGCCTTATTTTCTTTTAGTATTTCATCACACACTCTAAACGGGCAGTCCAGGCTATCTAGAAAAACTGTGCCTAAAAGGTTAATTATATTTATTTTATATTTTATTTTATCTAGTTGCACAAATCCAACACCTGGGGACTCTTTTGGGTAATTTGCCGGACGAACAATATATTCATTCTCGTTTAACAAATCATAGCTTACTTTTTTTTGCCATACGTGATTTCCTGATGTTATAACATCAGCTCCGCTATCAAAAATAAGCTTTGCACTTTCTCTTGTAATACCATTGCCGATAGCTGAATTTTCGCCATTGACAATTGTAATGTCAATATTATTTTCACGTTTTAATTGTGGTAATCTTTTTGATAAAAAGTTAGTACCTGCTATCCCAACTACATCACCGATAAACAAAATTTTCATATAAAATCTACTCTCTTTTTTATTTAATCTAATTTCTTTTTTATTTAATCTAATCTCTTTTTTATTTAATCTAATCTCTTTTTTTATTTAATCTAATCTCTTTTTTATTTAATCTAATCTCTTTTTTATTTAATCTTAGTTTTAGTCTTTTGTCTAAAATAGGTAACCCTATTATAAAGGTTACCTATTTTTATAAATTTACATTCTAAAAGTTATAAAACTCTTATTTTGCGTAATCAATTGCACGATTTTCACGTATTACATTGATTTTAATCTGACCTGGATATTCAAGTTCTTTTTCAATCTGATTTACAATGTCACGAGCTAAAATTGTAATCTCATCATCGCTTATCATATCAGGTTTTACAATAATTCTAACTTCTCTACCAGCTTGAATTGCAAATGACTTTTCAACTCCGGCAAATGAGCTTGTAATCTCTTCAAGTCGCTCTAAACGTTTAATGTAGTTTTCAACATTTTCACGTCTAGCGCCAGGTCTTGCAGCTGAAATTGCATCTGCTGCCTGTACTATGCATGCAATAACTGTTTTAGCTTCAACTTCGCCGTGATGAGCCTCGATTGCATGAACAACTTCATAGCCTTCTTTATAACGCTTAGCATATTCAACACCAATTTGAATGTGTGAACCTTCAATTTCGTGATCTAATGCTTTGCCAAGGTCATGAAGTAACCCTGCTCTTTTAGCTAAAGTAACATCAGCGCCTAGTTCTGCTGCCATTACACCTGAAATAAACGATACTTCAACAGAATGATTTAAAACGTTCTGCCCATAACTTGTACGATAACGAAGTCTACCTATTAATTTAACAAGCTCAGGGTGAATACCATGAACACCTGTTTCAAAAACAGCACGTTCGCCCTCTTGTTTTAAATATAACTCAACTTCTTTTTGTGATTTTTCAACAGTTTCTTCAATTCTTGCAGGATGAATTCTTCCATCTGAAATTAACTTTTCAAGTGTGCGACGTGCAACTTCACGACGAACAGGGTCAAAGCAAGATAAAGTAATCGCTTCAGGAGTATCATCAATAATTAAATCAACGCCTGTCATAGTTTCAATAGTGCGGATATTTCTACCCTCTCTACCGATTATTCTACCCTTCATTTCATCATTAGGTAAGTTTACAACAGATACCGTAGCCTCTGTAACAAAATCGGATGCACATCTTTGGATAGATAATGCAACAATTTCTCTTGCCTTATCATCAGAAGTTTCTTTAACCTCTTCCTCAATCTGCTTGATTTTAAGTGCTGCTTCGTGCTGAATTTCACCTTCAAGATTTTTAAGTAACTGATCTCTTGCCTGCTCAGCAGAAAGACTGGATATTTTCTCTAGCATTGCTAGTTGTCCTCTTTTGATGTCCGCTATTTCAGATTGCTCTTTTTCTGCGTCTTTAATTTTCTTCGCTAAATTATCTTCTTTTTTCTCAAGAGATTCATTTCTTTTTTCAAGTTGCTCTTCTTTTTGTTGTAGCCATCTTTCTTGACGAACTACCTCGTTGCGACGTTCTTTAACTTCTTTTTCAGCTTCTGCACGAGTTTTAATAATTTCTTCTTTAGCTTCTATTAAAGTTTCTTTTTTTCTGGTTTCTGCGGATTTAATCGCAGTATTAATTATTTGTTTTGCTTCTTCTTCGGCACTTCCAAGTTTACTTTCTGCTAAGAATTTTCTAACCTGCATACCAAGGAAAAATCCAACAAATATTGAAACTACTCCAACAATAATGGAAATAATAATTGCCATTTAAAAACACCTCCTATTTTCTTTTTTTATTTTAATTTTAAGTTAATATATTTTATCTATATTAGAAGTTCACACTCTTCCATATAAAAAAATTAATACCCATTCCATTTTATAGTATTAAGTGTTGTGTGTCAATACTTTGTATAAAAAAATATTATTTTATTACTATTTTATTATGCAAAAACTATAAATTTGGGTAAAAAAATAAAAGCAAACTAAATTAGCCTGCTTTTACTGTAATAATTGTTGTTATTTGTCTAGATTAAATCTCTTGTTAAATCTGTCTACTCTACCACCGGTATCAACTAGTTTTTGTTTTCCAGTAAAGAACGGATGACAACTTGAACATACCTCAACGTGAATGTCCTTCTTTGTAGAATTAGTTGGATATACTGCACCACATGCACATGTAATTGTTGTATCAAAAGTTTCTGGGTGTATTCCCTCTTTCATGACTTTTCACCTCTTTCAATTTGTCATAAGCTCTATTATTATAGTTTATACATTTGTATTTGTCAAGTATTTTTTAAAAAAAGATTGCTTTTTTGCTATAAAAATCTGCTTTTATCTACTTGTTTCTTCATTTACTTGTTGTTTTGGAGATTTTTCCTTTGGCTTATCGTAAATCTTCGCATCTAAGCTCTTTTGAAACTTTGCTAATAAATGGTTTTTACTGAGTGCTTTTAAAAAGATATACGCTATCGTTCCGCCCATTAATGTTGCCCCTAAAAACATAGGCACGTAGAAAAACGTAGTAATTCCTGTTTTTCCCATTAAAAATGCCATAATAGGATAAGAAACCAATGCACCAATAATTCCTGTTCCGATGACTTCAC
>JAVVYT010000136.1:3872-4095 GCA_036650995.1 Clostridia bacterium
TACAGCAAAGATTATTTTCCCTTTTGATACAAGATATAAAACTCCCGATAAAAATGCACCAAAGACCGCTCCTGTTAGTGCTAGCGGTGGAATTCCCATTAGAGTCATCCTTAAAATTCCTATCATAGTTGCACAAAGTAGTGAATACCATGGCCCTAGAAGTACTGAACATACAATGTTAATTAAATGTGCAGTAGGACACATACCCTCTATACGAAGTAGT
>JAVVYT010000137.1:0-4090 GCA_036650995.1 Clostridia bacterium
TTTTAGTGTTATCAAAAGAATATTTACAAACATCTTCATAGCTTATATCTTTAATTAAGGCTATCGTTTCAGCTATTCTATAAACATTAAGAGGACTGTTTCTAGTACCTCTAAATGGCTCTGGGGATAGGTAAGGGCAGTCGGTTTCAATTAAAAATTTATCTAGTGGCACTATTTTTATAACTTCTTTTACAGTCTTTGCGTTTTTAAAGGTACAAACACCAGTAAAAGATAGGTAAAAGCCCATTTTTATAAGCTCTTGTGCCATTTCAACACTACCGGCAAAGCAGTGAAATACCCCTTTTCCGCTGTAATGCTTTTTTATTATATCAAGTGTATCAAAATGAGCATCACGATCGTGAATTATAACAGGCAGAGATAGGGAAGAGGCTAGATTTAATTGCTCTATAAACCATTTTTTCTGCTCTTCTTTGTTTAGCTCCTCCATATGATAATCAAGACCGATTTCACCAATGGCAACGACCTTTTTATTTAAGGCAAGCTCTTTTAAAGTTTCAATATCAGCGGTGGTTATTATATTAGTGTCATAAGGGTGAACACCAATTGCGGCATAGATAAACGGATATTTATTAGCAAGTTTTACGCTATCAATAGATGTTTCAATGTTAGCACCGATATTTATAACATTTGTAACGTTTTTTGCTTTTAAAGATGTAATAATTTCATCACGATCAGCATCAAATTTTGGGTCATCAAGGTGAGCGTGTGAATCGAAAAGAGAAATATTATCCAACCTTATCACCGTCTTTTGCATTTTCAGGAGCTGATAATAAAGTTAGCTGTCCGCCACTTTCTACTGATAAAAGCATACCGGAGCTCATAACACCACGAAGTTTTATTGGCTTTAAATTAGCAACAAATAATACTCTTTTACCGATTAACGAGGTAGGCTCATAGTATTTTGCAATGCCTGAAACTATCTGCCGACCAGCGCCTCCGTCTGAAATTATAAACTGCAAAAGTTTGTCACTTTTAGGAACAGCAAAACATTCTTTTATAGTACCTACTCTAATATCTGATTTAGCAAAATCGTCAATGGATATCTCTTCACCAAAAGGAATTTCAGGAGCTAAAGTACTGTCTTTTTCTATCTCTTCAAGCTTTAATTTCATATCAATTCTTGCAAATAAGGGAGAAATATCAGCAATATGAAGGTCATTTTCAATTCCATCAAAACTATCTGTTGAACTGTATGAGGTGGCTTTGGTATTTATTTGAGCTAGAATATCTTTAGCGGTTTGCGGGATAAAAGCAGAAAGATAAATTGCACAATGACGGATAGATTCAAGTAAAACATATAAAACAGTATTAAGCCTTGATTTATCCTCGTCTTTAGCTAAAATCCAAGGAGTGGTTTCATCGATATATTTGTTTAATCTGCGAAGTACAGTAAATATTTCGTCAATTGCATCACTTACCATATACTTTTGCATTTTATCGGAAAGCTTTGTTTTTAATGATAAAACAGTGGTTATTATTTCATTGTCAAGCTCGGTATAATCGTTGTTTGCAGAGATAGTCCCGTCAAAATATTTTTGTACCATTGATAAGGTACGATTTACTAAATTACCTAGAATATTTGCAAGGTCAGAGTTATATCTTTCGATAATTAGCTCATAGGTAAGAACACCGTCCTGTGCGAAAGGCATTTCGTGAAGTAGATAAAAACGAATTGCATCTACACCAAAATATCGAACAAGCTCAGGTGCGTTTATAACATTTCCTTTTGATTTAGACATCTTGTCCCCATTAAAAAGTAGCCAAGGGTGGCCAAATACCTGCTTTGGAAGAGGTAAGCCTAGTGCCATTAAAATGCAAGGCCAATAGATAGTATGAAACCTTAAAATATCTTTACCGATAACATGCACATCACAAGGCCAATATTTGTTGAAAAGCTCACCTTGATTACCGTCTACATCAAAATCAAGAGCGCTAATATAGTTTGCTAGTGCGTCTATCCAAACGTAAATTACATGCTTGTCATCAAAAGAAACAGGGATGCCCCATTTAAAAGAGCTACGAGAAACGCAAAGGTCAGATAGTCCAGGTTTTATGAAGTTGTTTATCATTTCATTTTTGCGAGATTTAGGAACTATAAAATCGTTATTTTCTATATACTCAGAAAGACGATCGGCATAGTTAGATATTTTGAAAAAATATGCCTCTTCACTAGCTTTTGTAAGCGGTGCGCCACATTCAGGGCAAACTCCGTTTTCGGCCTGTGAAGCTGTGTAAAAAGATTCACAAGGAGTGCAGTAAAGACCCTCGTATTTATTTTTGTAAATATCACCATTGTCATAAAGCTTTTTAAATATTTTCTGAACGTTTTTAACGTGCTTTTCGTCAGTTGTTCTGATAAATTGGTCATATGATACGTTCATAAGATCCCATATACCACGGATTTCACCGGCAACTTTATCTACATATTCTTTTGGAGAAACACCGGCATTGTTGGCTTTTTCTTCGATTTTTTGACCGTGTTCGTCAGTGCCTGTTAAAAAGTATACGTCACGTCCTATAAGACGATTGTATCTTGCAATGCTGTCGGTTAAAATTGCCTCGTATGTGTTGCCGATATGAGGTAGCTGTGAGGTGTAGGCAATAGCCGTTGTTATATAAAATTTATCTTTCATTTAAAAGCTCCCTTTAGTTATATTTTGGTTTGTTTTTTTATATATTTAATTATATTATGCAAACTGCTAAAAGTCAAATGTAATACCTAAAAAAATCAAATTTAAGGGGAATGATGAATATATTAAGCTATATATTATATTTTTTGCTCATTATTTCATTTATTGCTGCCGTTTTTACAGGAAATGGCGGTAATGTTTCATCGGCTGTTGCTAGTGGCTCGATTGATGCTGTAAAACTTTCTATTAATATATTAGCTATGATGACGTTTTGGAGTGGAATTATTCGCCTTGCAGAAAAATGTGGTATTACAGATTTTTTAAATAAAATTATCAGCCCGTTTATAAAATTTCTCTTTCCTAAGGCTACTAAAGACGATAAGTGCTTTGGATATATATCCGTAAACTTCATCTCAAATATGCTAGGTCTTGCTAATGCGTCAACCCCTGCCGGGATAAAGGCTATAACTCGTATGAATGATATAAATTTAAGCTTTAAAGAAAAGGGTAGATTTATCGTAATAAACTGTTGCTCAATTCAGTTAATTCCGACATCAGTTGCAGCAATTAGGGCAAATTATGGCTCTTTAAGTCCTTTTGATATTATACTGCCTGTATTTTTTACGTCATTTATAACAGTGATTTTTGCACTTATGGTTTTTGAAGTGCTTAATTTAAAGAGGGAAAAGAAATAATGAACTATATAGTAATAGTAATTTTGATAATAGTGCTTGGTATGTCAGTTTATAAAAAAGTAGATATTATAAAGGAGTTTACAGTAGGGGCAACAGAGGGAATGAAAACGACGATAAAACTAGTGCCAATACTGGTTTTTGTAATAACTGTAATCTCTGTTTTTAGAGCATCGGGAGCGACTGATATAATCGAAAATTTAATTGCACCTATTGTAAGTTTTGTAAAAATTCCAAAAGAAACATTGCCACTTATGATTTTAAGGCCAATATCGGGGAGTGCATCTTTAGCAATGCTAACAGGTATCGTATCAAAATATGGAGCAGATTCATACATAGGAAGAGTAGCCTGCACAATGTCTAGCTCAACTGAAACTACACTTTATGCGGTATCGGTTTATTCGGGTGCCGCTAAAATTAATAATACAGGGAAAATTTTAATCTCAGGTGTTTTAGCAGATGTTTTTTCAGCTATCTGCGCAGTGTTTTTTGTCCACTGTTTCTTTTAAAAAATAGTATAAAAGATGAAAAAGTTTAAAACAAAAACTTATAAATAAAAAAAGTTAAAGAATAAAAAATTATAAAGCTATTAAATGTTTAAAAAATATAAAATAATAAATGTCAATAAATCAATATTAATTTTTAAAGCACGAAAAAAAGCACTTGACTTGTAAAATAAGTCAAGTGCTTTTAATATTATTTTTAAGTTTCAAATGTAACTAAGAAATCTTGGTTTCTAAGAAACTT
>JAVVYT010000138.1:0-4070 GCA_036650995.1 Clostridia bacterium
GATAGCTTTTTTATTTTCGACCTTTTTCGACTTTTTTTGATTTTTTTAAGTTTTTTTAAAATGGTGGTGGTATTTTAGGAACTTTTAATTTAGAGAAGAGCCACAGTAATCACATTTTGTTTGGTTGGCGGAAGAAACTATATTGGTAGCTCCGCAGTTTTTGCATTTAATAGATTTTTCTACAATTCGCAAAGGAGTTTGATTTGGTGATTTCAAAACTACCATATTATTTTCGATTACAATTCCGCTAAGTTTTGCGGTAGCGATTTTATCTTCAAAATAACCTTTGTCTATCATTTGCTGAATATCTTTCATTACAAAGTCTTCTGTTTTTTTGGTGGCAGATGCTAGACTTTGAATTGAGCAATTATTACTTTCAATTAAAGTTAGATAGGTTTTAAAGCGGGATAATTTTTGTTTTATATCATAACCCATATAGATTAGGAAAAATGCTATGGCAAAGCAAACTACAAAACCTATGATATTACTCGAGGTTGAGTTATTTGCAAACGCCTCTCTATCAACTAAAAATACGATAAAACCTATTGCCATAAATCCGCCAAAGCAGTAGCCAAAAATAGTGCAGAATTTTGCTCGACTAATTAATTTTTTTATCTTCATAAATTAAAACTCACCTCGTTTATTTTCTGATAATTCCATACTTCTTTGTTTTAAAAGGGCTTTTATATTATCGAAAATATCGACTGCTTTTTCTGATGTTATGTTTGTTTCTAGATTTAAAATAGCACCTACTATTTTTTCATCAACACTACTAACGCCGACTTTATCGGAATATTTTAAGCTCTCGTAAATTTCATTTAGCTGATTTTGATATCTAGCATTTTTGCTTTCGGTGGTTAAATCGAAAATGCGTTTCTCGCAGATTTGCATTAGCCTACGTTCCTGCGTTGTGTTTTCGTTTGTTTTTTGAACTTTATTTGAAAATAGAAATATTGATATTCCTATAACTACCGCAAAACAGGTAACTCCTATGTAAATTGCTAGTGCTGTATTAAAGCTTGAATTTAGGATTTTAAAGACTACTAGTAAAATAGTTATTATTAGAGCATAAAGAGAGGTTAATGAAATTAGCCCTGATTTTTGCACTATACTTCTGCTTACTTTAGCTCTTGACATTTTATAAAGAGTGAAAACAAGACCTATTTCAGCGAAAATCAAAAATCCTCCTGACAGGGCATCTACATTTAATTTAAAGAAATTAAGTAATAGTAAGACCGAAAAAGTGCCTATAACTACTAAAGAGCCTACTACTAAAAACAAAATATTTTTAACTTGTTTTTTCATTTTACACCTCATAATTTACTGCCACATTCAGGGCAGAACTTTGGATTATCTTTAATAACTACTCCACAATTACCGCATTTTTTAACAAGACTCTCGCCACATTCAGAACAGAATTTTTCGCTGTCACTATTTAGCTTTCCGCATTTGGGGCAAGGCTTTGGGGCAGATTTTCCGCAGGACGGACATTTATCTGCTCCCTCTTTGATATCGGCACCGCAAAAAGCACAAGGATTATAAAGATTTCCGCACTCAGGGCAAAATTTAACTCCCTTTGCAAATTTACTATTGCAGTTGCTACAAGTGATTGTATTTTCAGATTTTACTTCTTGCTCTTGCTTTGGCTCTAGTGAGTCGGCTCCGCAGTTGCTACAAAAACGTTTGTCTAAACTTATCTCAGTGCCACATTTTGAGCATTTTTTGGTTTCTCTTGTATTCATACTTTCGGTTATATCGCCCATTGCTCCGCCAAAAGCTCCACCGACACCAACGCCCATTCCAAGACCAATACCAGCGCCCATAAGCCCTGATTGCCCTCCGCCTGTATTTTTAGCAGCACCTTCGAGGGTATCGAAAGAACGTTCTTGCGTGTAACTAAAGCCTACTATATCCATTTCGGCTTTTTTAGCTAGCGCATCTTTTAGCTTAATTACTGCGGTATCGTCCTCCGGAACATTGATATCATTTACATAAAAATTAACTAAGGTAATGCCATACTCTTCGAAAATCGGTGACATTCTCTCTTTTAAAAACTCGGATAGCTCGTCTAGATATGCGTTTATTTCGAGGATACTTATTTTTTTATTGATTAAATATGAAGAGATAGTATCTTTAACTTTAGTAAGATAAATTCCTTTAAAGTATTTTATAACATCGTCTTTCGTGAATGTTGGAAGTGTGCCTATTAGTTTCATTAGAAATTTACGACTATCAGATACCTTAATTCCAAACTGACCGAAAGAGCGTAGTGGAATAAATACGTTAAACTTCGGGTCCTGAAGCTGAATTGGTGAGGCTGTTCCCCACTTTATGTCTAGCGAGTGGATCTTGTTTATGTACCACACTTCTGCTGTAAATGGTGAGCGACCACCAAAGGGTAGGTTTATGACGTTATTTAAAATCGGTATGTTTGCAGTGTCTAGGGTGTGCCTGCCGGCTGTAAATAAATCGAGTGCCTGACCTCCTTTAAATAAAATCGCCTCTTGACTTTCATTGACTATTAACTGCGTCCAAGTGCCAAGCTCTTCGCTCGGGTATTTCCAAACAAACACGTCTGAATTCCCGTTGTATTTTACTACCTTTACAATCGCCATTTTTTATTTACCTCCTAAAATTTCTTCAAGTTCATCTGTATAGATATCGAGTGCTTTCATAAGCTTATTAGTATCAGAGTTTTTACTGAAAATTAATATGAGTGACAAAAAAGTATTCCACGTCATCTTTCGCTGCCCTTTTTCAAAGAGTATTACCGTACTTCTGCTGACTCCTATTAACCTGCCTAGCTCCTCTTGCGTCATATTTAATTTGGTTCGTAAAGTTGGCAAATTCTCTGCCATTTTTGCTATGAATTCTATCCGTTCCATTTCAGTCACTCTACCACCTTCCTTCAACTGCCTTTATGTTAGCATATTAATTTTTGTTTGTCAATACAAATTGCGACATTTTGTCGTGTTTTATTAAACTAGTTTTTTAAAACTTGCCATTGCAAAAAAGACGCCACTAAAATTAGCAACGTCTTTTTTTATTTTTTTATTTATTTATTTTCTTCTCTGCCATATAACAGCACCATTTTTCTGCCACCTGTCCAGGTTATTTCCAAGGGATCGACTTTAAACTTTATCTTTCTATCGGTGCTAATTATTTCTAGATTTTCTATATCCCCTTGCTTAATTTTTTCTACTAAGCAGGTTTCGCAAGGTGAATTATGTCCACCTTTTAACGCCTGAAAACAAAAATCTCCTGCTTTTACCCCGGGCAAAATCTTTTGAAATTGTTTGTTTGCATATTCAATCGTGTGTGTTTCCGGGTTTACTACACAAATATAGTTCGGCAAAGCATTTAAAAGTTCAAGATGTAAATTTAGATTTTCAAGCAATTCTCCCTCTACTTTATTTTTGAACAAGAACACACTTAAAACTTTAGATAGGTAGGATAGTTTATCTATTTCTTCTACTGTCCAAACTCGGTATTGGTTACAATCGTCAAATCCAATAAATCCAAAGGTATGTTCATCATTAAAAATCGTCACCTGCAAAGTTGCTAAAACATTCTGCTTTGTTAAAACATCTCGAAGATAAGACGGTAGCTCTTTAACATCACAACAGTTAAGAATACCGTTTTCATCAAAGCACTCCAAAATAGAAGTCCCATTTGAAGATAGCTTTAAATGTTGCATATTTTCAATTTCAGAAGTTATATTGTCATTACACCACTCATAAATATTTCGAGTAGTTAGTCCATCCTCGTTATTTTCAAAGACTGAAACACGACTGATATCATACTGTTGACCAATAGCCGCCAGTGCCATATTGATACTGCTTTCAAAGTCCCTTGAGGTATATAGTAGTTCAAAAATATAAGTTTCGAGCGTATGTGCTTTTTTAAGACTTAATAAATCCTCGTCATTTGTTTTTCCACTTTCAATCGGATACGACTCTGCATCTTCCGCTTTATACAAGACAAACCTATTTTTTCCGCTTTGCTTTGCTTGATAAAGAGCGGCATCTGCTTTTCTATAAAGCACTTCAAAAGTTTCATTAGCTAAATTT
>JAVVYT010000139.1:0-4042 GCA_036650995.1 Clostridia bacterium
GTATGAGAAAAATGCTAGATTTTATAAAAACCATAGCACCAAAAGCACAGCTTTTTATCGCCACTTTAACCCCGGTAACTAAAATTGACCATACCGACACTTTAGACGTTACAAATAATGATGTTCTTGATAGAAACGAAGTAGTTATCAGACTTGCAAAAGAATATGATTTAATTTTAGATGATTTATATTCCGTAGTTATTGGTAAAAGTGAATACCGTCAAGACGATGGATACCATTATAATGACGATGGTAAAATTGCAGAGGCTAAGGCTATTGCCGAAATATTAAAGTAAAAAACTAAAAAAGTAAAGACAAGCTATTATTAAATAGTTTGTCTTTTTTTTGTGGTAAATTATTTTTATAAATATGTTAAATAGTTATTTGCTTTATGAATTCTTTAGCAATGGCAAGACCGCCAGTAGCGTTTGGATGCTCGCCGTATTTTGCCATATTATCATCTGGTTTATCTTTTCCTATGATAGGAATTACATCAAAAACATCTTTCACTTCTTTTATTAAAACAGTTTTAATATATTCATTTACATAACGCCATATTATCTCTTTTTCCCCTGTAAATGAAAATGGAGGAATAGTAAAAATTAAAACTTCACAGCCACTTTTTTTAAGAGTTGTTATGATGGTTTTTAAATCTGTGCAAATTTGTAAGCTACTTCTTCCTTGCTCAATATCGTTCACTCCAAAACATACCGAAACTAAGTCCATCTGCTTTGCCTTGTAAAGCCAAACTCCATTAGTTGCGGCGTCCTCAGCCCTTGCAAAACCAAGCCCTAAATTCCATACACTGTAATCATTTCCTAAAAGCTTTGAAATTTCAGCTACCCAAAAGTTATATTCCGCAAAATCCGTACCTAATCCTTGCGTTATTGAATCCCCTAAAAAGGCAATTCTTTTTTTAACTTTTCGGTCACAAGCAACTAAATGAGGGGACGGAAAATCAGTATTTGTAATAAACTTATCGTTATCTAAAACAAAAGACGGTGTCATTTTATCGGGAGTGTATGGAAGATTATTGCCGATAACTGTCCACTCAAAAACAAGATAATGATTTTGAGGAATAGTAAGCTTGCAAGTATCACTCCAAAAAAGTTCTCCTGATGCTACTTTTTTGCTTTTGTTATTATTAAATAAAATAGGGGATAGCACGGTGTTATCAAAATCTATTTCAAATTCACCGCCGTCACCTGCAAAGGCGGAAATTATTTCGTATTCATCACCTTTTAAGTTTGAAAACGCAACTGCACCATCCGAAAAAGTGCTGTCAACAGTGTTTGAAAATAGAAATTTATAATTAAACTGCCCATATTCATTTACTTTATAATAAATTCTGCTAGTTATTGTTTTAGGGGCATCAAGTTTTAAAATATAGTTATTTGATGTTCCACTTGAAGTGTTTGAAACGTATTTAATAAAGCTTATTTCTTTTTGCATATATATTTACTCCGCTTTTATCTGCTTTTCTCTTTTATAAGATTTTCTATTATTTCAGCCGCACAGCCGACAAGCTCAACGCATGGTCTAGTTTTGTAATAAACTTCTGTTCTGTCTGACGGGATAGGACTGTCGCTCTTAGTGGTAAGACCGAGTAGCTCTCTACAAATTATCGAGTGGTTTTCCTCTTTGAATTTTTCTGCTAGATTTTGAATTAGCTGATAATGAAGAGCTTTAGCCTCTTTGTCGGTTGGAGAAGTGTATCCGTATAAAAGTCCTGCCACCATAAAGATAGAGCTTACAGCACCACAAACTTCACGCAACCTACCCATACCTCCGCCAAATGATGACGAGAGCATAAGTGCAGTATCAAAATCAAGATTTATTTCATCACAAAATGCACATAAAACAGATTGACTACAATTATACCCACTTTTAAAGAGCTGTTTTGCTTTTTCTGATTTTTCACTCATATTATTTACCTAGTTTATCAAATAACTTGTTGGCATTATTTAACCAGTCACCGTCGAATAACTCAATTACGCCCTCATCACAAGCGGCAGCAAGCTTTGGCTCTACTGGTATTTTAGCGATAACGTCAACTTCGTTTTTAATAGCAACTTCTTCTATATGGCTTTCACCAAAGATGTTTATTTTTTTATTGCAATCAGGGCAGGTGACATAACTCATATTTTCAACTAATCCTAAAATAGGAATATCCATCATTTTTGCCATATTAACCGCTTTTTCAACAATCATTACAACAAGGTCTTGAGGTGAGGTTACAATTACAATCCCGTCTATTGGTATTGACTGAAAAACAGTAAGAGGGACATCTCCGGTGCCTGGTGGCATATCAATAAACATATAGTCGATATCTCCCCAGATAACATCAGTCCAAAATTGTTTTACAGTTCCCGCAATTACAGGTCCACGCCAAACAACTGGGTCGTTTGTGTTTTCAAGTAGTAAATTTAGCGACATAATTTCAATGCCGGTTTTGCTTTTAACAGGATATAAACCATTGTCATCTCCTGTTGCTTTTTCTGTTATTCCAAACATTTTAGGGATTGAAGGACCGGTTATATCAGCATCTAATATAGCTGTTTTATAACCATTTCTTTGGGATAAAATGGATAAAAGGGAAGTGACTAAAGACTTTCCAACGCCACCTTTGCCACTTACTACACCAATTACTTTTTTAATCTTTGAAAGCTCGTGTGGCTTTTCTAAAAAGCTTTCTTTGCTACGCTCGTTACAATCTTCACCACAACTATCACAGTTATGATCACAATTCTCGCTCATTTCATTTCCTCCTAGTATATATATTATCTTTCCATTATATCAAAGTTTGTTTGTAAAATCAAATGTTAATGTAAAATAAAAAAAAGAGCAACTTTATTTCTAAAATTGCTCCTTAAAACTAGTTTATATGACTTATTGAATTTATTATATCTGCAAGTAATTCTTTATCCTCTGATGAAATGTTAGTGTTGTTTATTGTACATTCAGTAAGATTTAATGCTTTCAATTGCAAACTTTCAGATTTTGTCTTTAAATCATCGTACATTTTTTCATATAGTGCTATAAGCTGTTGGTTACTAGTTTCTCTGCATTTAATAATCTCTGCAATAGCTTTAGCTTTTTCATTTGAACTGCTGTTTTCAGTATCCTTAATATTGCCAATTTCGGTTATGGCATTGTTTAGATAATCAGTTTGTGATGATATTAGATTAAGCTGATTTAAAATGTAGCTTATCGTGAAATTACAAGGCTCTTTTTCATCTGTTAGCTGATCGTTTTTAGCGTCTGAGTTAGCAAATTCGGTAGGATTAAAATTAGTCGTCGATGTAGTATCTTTGATATCGGAATTTTTCTCGAGGCTATCTTTTTCTCTAAATTTATCAAACATTTTCTTGTCCTCCAATTTAATATTAGTTGGACACGCAAGTATTATTTTATTTTCGCTTATAAAGCGTGCCCTGCCATTTTTAACAAGACCTTTAGCTCTTTTAGCATAGGTTGTGCCTGTTTCTTTGCCATTTTCATCAACAACAATAATGTTTTTGTTCATGGGTGTCGTTTCCCCTTTGTGTGATTTTTTTGTAAATACAGTTTTTTATAATGGGTGTCATCCCCGATTTACAATTATAGTTTACTACAATACTTTTAAAATAGCAACGAATTTAAAAATAATATTTCTTTTAATTAACATTTATATTTTAATGATGTTAAAATTATTAGCTTTCATCTGTGATAGTACTTTTTCTTTTGAAATAATGCTAGGTATACCACCAAAACGCTCGGTTGAAAGTGCTGCCGCTGTGTTTGCAAAATTTGCTATATATAATAACTCTGTTTCATTAAGTTCACTAGGATTTTTTTGGAGTTTTAAAATACAACTAATGGCACTACCTCCGAAAATATCACCGGCACCCGTTGTATCAATTGGGGATACTTTAATTGTCTTAACACTCACAAAAGCATTTTTATTTTTTAGATAACACCCGTTAGCACCACGTGTTACCATAGCTAATGAAACGTTAAATTCATTTAAAAGAATATCAGCGCCTTTTTTGGCATCACAGCC
>JAVVYT010000140.1:0-3887 GCA_036650995.1 Clostridia bacterium
TATCATACAATTGATGTAGTTGAGCCATTTATGCCGATTAATAAACCTAGATATCTTATGGGAGTTGGTACTCCGGTTAATATAATAGAGGCAGTTTCTCGTGGAGTAGATTTTTTTGATTGTGTTATGCCTAGTAGAAATGGTAGACACGGAACACTATTTACATCTAAAGGAATTATTAGTGTGTTAAACGAAAAATATAAAGAAGATAAATCTCCAATTGATGAAAACTGCAATTGCCCTGCTTGTAGATTTTATTCTAAAGGATACATAAGGCACCTTTTTAAAGCTAAAGAAATGTTAGGAATGAGGCTAGGAGTTTTGCATAATCTTTATTTTTATAATAATTTGATGAAGGAAATTCGTGAAGCTATTGAAACTAATACTTTTAATGAATATAAAAAGGAAAAAATTGAAGTTTTAGGTAAAAGAATTTAAAAATAGACTTGAAAAATTCATAAATACAAGTTATAATTAAAAAGATAAATCAAAACTATCTAAATTTGAAAGGAAATATTAATTTGAAAAATTTTAAAAAAATACTATCAATAATGTTTGTAGTTATTATTGCGCTGTCCCTAACTGCTTGTAGTGGAGGATATGGCCCTAGTGCTTCAAATAAAGATGCTATTTCCGCATCAGGCTCTTCAGCTGTTACTGAACAACAAACCCCAACTACACCAGAAGGTGCTCCTGCACAGCCTAAAAAGCCAAGTACCATGTCAATGGTTATTAGCTATGGACTTCCAATTCTTCTTTTAGTTGGTATGTACTTTTTACTTATTGCCCCTCAACGTAAAAAAGAGAAAAAAGCTAAGGCTATGCGTGATGAACTAAAAATCGGAGACGAAATTGTTACTATCGGTGGTATAATCGGTAAAGTAGTTATGATTAAAGACCAAGACCAAATTGTTATCGAAACAGGTGCTGATAAAGACAAAATCCGTATTATGCGCTGGGCTATTCAACAAACTCTTACTATCTCAGAGTAATTTAGCATATTTTCCTCATCTTCTGAATAAAATTTATTATAAATTTAAATTTAGGAGATTGTTATGAATTATAATAAAAAGCCGGAAAATCCTATTAACTTAATGTTAAATTGTTTAAAATCAGCAGCTGCAGGATTAGTTGTGTTTTTATTTACAACCTTTATCTTTGCTTTAATTTTAACGTATACCGATTTTTCAGACGAGTTCATTAAGATATTAAGTTATTTAAGTGTTATACTGTCTAGTTATGTTACTAGTTTTTTAGCTATTAAACTCATTAAAAAAAATGGTATTATTACAGGGCTTATATCAGGTTTATTTGTCTTTTTGTTTATAATAATATTAAAACTTATTTTTGTTGGAAAAGTTGCTTTTGGTATTAATTTATTGGTTTTATTTATAATAACAATTGGTATTTCAATAATAAATGCAATTATTTTAGTTAATAAAAAAAGAAAAATCAGATAATTGAAAGGAAGGTAAAAATAATGAAACACATTGTAACAATTAAAAAAGGCACACTTAAACAATCAGCTTGCACTGGAGGCTGTGGCGAGTGTCAAACTTCTTGTCAGTCAGCTTGTAAAACTTCTTGTACAGTTGCAAATCAGAAATGCGAAAAATAATTAAAATGGTGGGCGGTAATGAATTTGCCGCCCTCTCTTATTGTAAATATTCTGTTTTTTATAGAATATAATTGAAAGGAATGTAATAAATGATACATAAATTTTATATGCTTGGTGTTTATATTGTTTTAGATGTTAATAGTGGTAGCATTTATAAAATAGATAAATTAGCATACGAGATGCTAGATTTAATCGATGAAACTACACCAGTAGACTGTCCTTTAGAAGTTTTTGAATCACTACAAGCTTATTCTAAAAGAGATGTAGAAACTACTTATAATGAACTATATGAGCTTATCTCAAGCAATCAATTATTTACCGAAGAAATTATAATTGATAATTTTGAAAAATATTCTAAAAACTTACCGCTTAAAGCTGTATGTTTAAACGTTGCTCATAGTTGTAATTTAAAATGCGATTACTGTTTTGCATCAAAAGGTGATTATACAACTGGCAAAATTTTAATGAGTTTAGAAGTTGGTAAAAAAGCAATTGATTACTGCATTGAAAATAGTGGAAATAGGCATAATATAGAAATTGATTATTTTGGTGGAGAGCCATTATTAAATTTTGATGTTGTAAAAGAAATTACAGAATATGCAAAAAAACAAGGTGAAATTCATAACAAGCATTTTAGATTTACAATAACGACTAACGGTGTTTTACTTGATGATGATAAAATTAAATATATTAATGAAGAAATGTCTAATGTCGTTTTATCACTTGATGGACGTAAAGAAGTTAATGATAAAATCCGTAAAACATATAATGATGATAGTTGTTTTGATACAATAGTACCTAAATTCCAAAAACTAGTTAAAGCTAGAGGGGATAAAGAATATTATGTGCGTGGCACTTTCACTAAATATAATCTAGACTTTACTAATGATGTTCTTAAAATGCACGAGCTTGGATTTAAGCATTTATCTGTAGAGCCTGCAATTTCTAATGAAAAAGAGGACTATTCTATTACTAGCGAAAACATTGATGAAATCTGTCTTGAATATGAGAAGTTGCTCAAGATATTAATTGATAAAAAGAGAAATGGTGAAGAAATTAACTTTTTCCACTTTTTAATTGATATTGATGGTGGTCCTTGTGCTATAAAACGTACTAAGGGTTGTGGGTCGGGAACTGAGTATATTTGTGTAACTCCTGAAGGAAATATTTATCCTTGTCATCAATTTGTTGGAAAAGAAGAATTTATAATGGGAAATGTATTTGAAAAGAAAATAAATAGTGATATTAAGAATACTTTTGAAAATGCAAATCTTATTAATAAAGACGATTGTAATGACTGTTTTTCTAAATATTATTGCAGTGGTGGTTGCAATGCAAATAACTTTAATTTTAATAACGACATAAAAGTTCCTTATGAATTATCCTGTAAACTTCAAAGAAAACGTTTGGAGTGTTCATTAGCATTAAAAGTTTTACTTCAAAATTAGAAAAATACTTGAAAATTTATTTAAAATGTAGTATTATGTAAACCATAATACAAAAGGAAGAATAATAAAATGAATAATGAAAAAATCGGATTTATAGGTACAGGCAATATGGCAACAGCCTTAATTAATGGAATAATTAGAAGTGGAAAAAATGCATCAGATTTGATTATTTACGATATTGATGATGAAAAGACTGAAAAATTTATTGAACTAGGTCTTACAAAAGCAATTAGTATAGCTGATTTATCGAAAAATGCAGATATTGTTTTTTTCACTATAAAGCCACAGGTTTTTGATGATGTTGTTCCAATGATAGTTTCAGATATAAATAAATTGTATGTATCTATCGCTGCTGGTATTTCTATTTCATATTTGCAAAATAACCTTGGTGAAGATACGCAGATAGTTAGAGTTATGCCAAATACTCCTTTACTTATAGGAAAAGGTGCTACTGCAATTTCATATTCTTCTAAAGTTTCAAACGCTCATAAAAACGCCATAGAAGATATATTCAATAATTTAGGAGTCACAGCAATTTTATCTGAAGATAAGATGAATGAAATTATTTCAGTAAATGGCAGTTCGCCTGCTTATATTTACTATTTTGCTGATTTAGTAATTAAAAAAGCCACTGAAATGGGTATCGATGAAAGTGTTGCTAAAACTTTATTTTGTAATACTCTAATCGGTTCAGCTCAAATGATTTTAGACTCAAAAGATTCGCCAAAAGAGCTTATAGATAAAGTAACATCAAAAGGCGGCACTACGATAAAAGCTATGGAGGTATTTTATAATAATAATTTAGAAAAGATAGTTTCTGA
>JAVVYT010000141.1:0-3847 GCA_036650995.1 Clostridia bacterium
TGTGAGTGCATTTAAATGCTTTTTGACTTCGCCTATTGTTAAACCTTCTGAATTATAAAATATTTCATTTTTATTCTTTTCTGAAATATAAAAATAAGAAGTGGTAACAATAGCTCCTATAATAACTAATAGAACACTAAAAAAGATAATATTTCTTTTTGCAAACTTTGAAAGCTTTTTCTTCTTTTTAACGATAAGGATTTTACCACATTCGGGGCAAAACTTATTTTCTTCTACTTCCTTGTTGCAATGAGGGCATTTAACTAAAGCCATATTAATAACCTCAACTTTCCCTTTTTTGATTTATTATACAATATTAAAAGAGGGAAAGCAAGGCTTAAATTAAACTAAACTGTTTTCGGGGTAAATTTTTTAGTTGTTGGATTGAAAGTACCCATAGATCCATCACCTCTAAAGTTTACAGTAAATGCAATAGTAAGAGGATCAGCTGCAGGACCACCATAAGTATCAATTTGAATAGATACGTTTTGTTTTTCTGCCGGATATTCACCAGCTGTTGCTGTTTCAAATAGCTCAACCATTACTATATCTGTACAACATTCGTCTAGAACAGCTCTCTTTTTTCTAATAAGAGTATTAAAATACTGAAAAATTTCATCGCCTTTTTTTGCAATTTGGCTTAATACCACATACATATTGACTTTTCAGGAATTTTCTTACCACTATTAATTACATTTATTAATTCTTGCTTTGCAAAAAAAGGATATCTTTCCAAACACCCATTCAAAGGATAAACCTTATTTATGATTTGTTTGCTTGTTAAGTCAACTTCAATTGAGCCATAAGTTTCCCAATCTTCTGGATAAAAATCACAACTTGCAATATTTCCATTTTTTACTATGTTTTTAATTGTTACCATAATAACCCTCCTAAATTAATACTTATATTTTTTACTGGCTTTTATATGGGATATATCTTGTGGTCTGCCATTTAACATATGCTTTTCAAAATAAGTGGTTTTTAATGTTTTCTTGCTTATATCCTATATTTGTAGGCTGTTTTAAATTTTTTTCGCTATATGAATTAAAATCTCCACTAATTGCTCCTGAATTTATTATACTCTCTTTTGTGGGCTTTGTAAAGCGAGCTACGCCTATGTTTTTAAGTCCGCTATATTGCTACCCTAGCTCTTTGGTTTGGTAGCTTCATAGCTTTATATGATCTTTTAAAATGGGTTTAGAAAAAAATGTTAAAGGTAAATTGCTAGATAATTTTAAAAAGGCAAAAAACTTTGAAATTTACTAAAAATCCGAGAAAAAAGTTATTAGAAAACAAAAGAGATGAAATGGGATTTTAAAAAGGTTAAAAAATTTGAAATCACTAAAAATCAAAGAGAAAAGTTATTAGAAAACAAAAGAAAATGAGTAAAAAAAATAAATATTTCAAATAACTATTGCAGAAACCAAAAATATATTATAAAATATAGGTAGTAATATAAAATAAAAACGAGGAGGTTCTATTATGTTAGAATATGAAAATAGTTTTGGAGTAACTACTGTATCTAAAGATGCTATCGCTGCAATCGCCGGAAACGCTGCTACTAAAAGCTTTGGAGTAGTTGGAATGGCATACAAAAACACTGCTGATGGTATTGTTTCTCTTTTGAAATGGGATAACATAAGCAAGGGTGTCGAAGCCTTTTCTGAAGATAACGAAATCATTATTAATATGCATATCATAATTACATATGGTATAAATATTAAATCTATTACAGAGAGTATAACACATAATGTTAAGTATTCTGTGGAAACTGCAACAGGCTTTAAAGTTAGAAAAGTTTGCGTTTTTATAGACTCAATAAAGCAGTAAAAATACAAAAAGTAATATTATATGCTTTGTGTAATTTTTCAAATTAAATATACTTTACGAATTTTTAAAACTACCTATGGCTTGCCACTTGGGATTTTAATTAGTAGATAATACAAATATAAAGATAAAAGAGCAATATAGCTAACAAGGGCGGTATTACGCTTTTTTGCAAAGGCTAGATTATGTCGGTGCAAAGTTGAAAGGAATGGGTTAATTAAATGATTAACGGTCAAATTTTTAGAGATGCCATTATTTCCGGTGCAAATAATATAGAGAACAACAAGCAGATGATAAACGATTTAAACGTATTCCCTGTACCTGATGGAGATACTGGAACTAATATGTCGCTTACCATAATGGCTGCTAAAAAGGATTTAAAGGATTTAGAGATTGAGGGCATAGGAGAGATGGCGGACAAGTGTGCTAGTGCGCTTTTAAAAGGGGCAAGAGGCAACTCCGGTGTTATTCTTTCTTTATTATTTAGAGGTTTTGCACGTGAGCTAATCGGTGTTACGAATGCTAATAGTGCAGATCTTGCTCGTGCATTTGCAGGCGGTGTAAAATCGGCATATGCGGCTGTAATGAAGCCTACCGAGGGTACAATGCTAACAGTTGCACGTGTATCATCAGAGCAGGCGACTATTTATGCGAAGAAAAAGCCTGATGAAGTTTCGTTATTTGAAAGAATAGTTGAAGTAGCTTCACAGACTCTTGATAAAACTCCCGAGATGTTACCTGTTTTAAAGCAGGCAAACGTTGTAGATGCGGGCGGTAAAGGTGTACTTACTATTTATGAAGGTATGCTATCGGTATTTAAAGACGGCAAGATAATACCACTTGACACACCAGAAATGCAAGAAGAGAAATCCAAGACTACAAAGGCTGACTTTGGTAGTTTTAACATAGACGATATTAAGTTTGCATACTGCACAGAATTTATTGTAATGAAGGGCAAAAAGTGCAACGCAGACAAGCTACGCAGCTATCTACACACATTAGGGGACAGCGTGGTATGCGTTGAGGACACTGACATTGTAAAGGTACATCTTCATACAAACAATCCCGGAAAGGCACTTGAAGAGGCTGTAAAACACGGACTTTTAACACGTATGAAGATAGAGAATATGAAAGAGCAACAAGAGCAGATGGCAGAAGAAGAGGCACCGACAAAAGCTGAAAAGCCAAAGAGTGGCAAGCTAGAAAAACCAGCGAAAGCAATAAAGCCAATCGGTGTTGTGGCAGTATGTGCAGGCTCAGGAATTGCGGCTGTTTTCAAGGATTTAGGAGCTGATTATATTGTTGAGGGCGGACAGACGATGAACCCTAGCACCGACGATATAATAATGGCTGTAAATAGCGTTCCGGCTGACACTGTTATAGTATTTCCAAACAACAAGAATATTATAATGGCAGCAAGACAAGCGGCTGAGCTTTATAAGAAGAAAAAGATATATGTTGTGCCTACAAAGACTGTTCCACAAGGTGTTACAGCTCTACTTTGTTTTTCACCTGAAGAAGATATCGATGCAAATATAGCTACGATGACCGATTCAATAGCTGGTGTTCGCACAGGGTCGATTACTTTTGCGGCAAGAGATTCAGTTTTTGACGACAAGAAGATTAAAGAGGGCGAGATACTTGGTCTTATCGAGGGTAAAATCGCAACGATAAACAAAGATATTGAAAAATGCACCATTGATATTGCAAAGAAAATCACAGCAGATGGCGCATCATTCCTCACTATTTTCTATGGCGAAGATGTTGAAGAGAAAAAAGCTACCGCACTTGCAACTAAACTTACAAACACTCTTAAATGTGAAGTTAATGTTCTTTATGGTGGACAGCCTGTTTATTATTATATTATTTCCGCTGAGTAGAAATTTTTGAAAAAGCCGCTTTATTGCAGATGCATTATTGCGGCTTTTATGAAATCAAACAGCAAGAAAAGTTACAAAATATGGGACTATATTTATCCAAATCCTTATTTATAAGGATTTAGCCTTATTTATAAGGATTT
>JAVVYT010000142.1:0-3787 GCA_036650995.1 Clostridia bacterium
TTTTCTACATTATATAATAAAGCATTTTTTGCTTTTGCTTACAATATATATAGCAGTTTTTTCCATACAATATATATAGCGGTTTTGACTACTTTTAAAATCTTTTTAGACTAGGCCGTAATATTTATCGAAGTATTGTTTTAGGCTTTCTATGACTGCTTTTTTCTTCTCTGCTCTGTTTGTTTCTACTGTAAACCTTGAAATTGGCGGTAGGATATCATCAATATCGGTGCCGACTGTTTTTATTTCACCATCTCTAAAGGAATTTGCAATATATCTTTTGGTTTCTTCTTCCTTTAGATTTTGTTCTTTGATGATTTTTGCAAGGTCGTCGTCCTTTTGCTTTTTAACAAACTCTTTGAAGTCTTTGTCTACCTCTGTTGTTATCGTCATACCGTCAATAAATTTTTCGATAAGCTCCCTCTTACTCCTAAGCTCAAAGCTAGAGGCTATCGTCCTTTTAATGTCGGTAAGCACCTCTTTGTCTTTGCAGTTCCCGGCGTGATACTTTGAAACAAGCATTAATACATAGTCAATGTTGACCTCCACCTGCTTTATAAGCTCAACTTCAAAAACAATATCATCATTAATCCGCTCTTTGTCTGTTTTAGGACCTGGTGCATATAAATCTATGTACTTACTTTGATAATCTTGAAAATCTCGCACTTCTATCTTGGTATTGCTTTCAAACTCATCAAAACACCTTAAAATATTCCGTAGTCGTAAAATATTCCCAAATAGATTAATAAACTCTTTCGCCCTTTCGCCTTTAAGCTCTTCTTCTATCGGAAATTCAAAAACTAGCCTCTCTATAAGCGCATTGTATCCTAAAACCTGCTTGCCATTGCTTTCGTATCCGTTTATATACTCGCTGTATGTCTTTAAAATAACTATTCCATTCGCTTTTCTGTCCCCAAATAACGCTAGCGCCTCATTGGTGGCTTTTTCTAAATTCCTAAAGCATACAATGTTGCCAAAGACTTTGATTGAATTTAAAATGCGATTTGTTCGTGAAAATGCTTGTATTAATCCATGTTGCTTTAAGTTCTTGTCTACCCATAGCGTGTTTAATGTCGTAGCGTCAAACCCTGTTAAAAACATATTAACTACTATTAGTATGTCTAGCTCCCTGTTTTTCATTCGCATTGAAATGTCTTTGTAATAGTTCGGAAACTTGTCGGCAGAGGTGTCATAATTTACACTGAACATCTCGTTGTAATCTTTTATTGCATCATCTAGAAAATCTCGAGAAGTTTGGTCTAGCTCGTTTGTGTCAAAATTCTCGTCTTGCACTCTTCCCTCTGGATCCTCTTCGTTTGGACTGAAACTAAAGATTGTAGCAATTTTGAGGTTGTGTGACGTTTCTTTCATTCGCTTTTTGAATGTCTTGTAATACGAAATTGCAGCCGGTATTGACGCTACCGCAAAAATCGAGTTGAAACCATTTACCTTTATACTCTCTTTCTCTTCTTTTGCTGTGTTGTTTTTTGACCTTGCCATCTTGTTTACATTTGTAATTACTTTGTGATCATAGTATGAATGGTTTTGATTGCGATACGTCTTTTGCTCAAAATGTTTTAAAATGTAATCTGTTATCTCTGTTATCCTTTTGTTGTCTAATAACGCACTTTCTTTGTCGATTGACTTTACCTGCTTGTCATCTGCTACTTCAGGACTTTTAATCGTGTTCACATAATCAATTTTAAACGGAAGTACATTGTTGTCACATATGGCATCTATAATGGTATATGTGTGTAATGCCCGCACTTTGTTGCCCTCTTCGTCCGGCTCTCCACCAAATAACTGCGCTGTCGTTCGCATATTAACGTCGTTTGTACTGCTCGAGTTCGTGACAAAAATCGGCGTGCCTGTAAATCCGAAAATATGATAGTTTTTAAAATGCTTTGTAATCGCTTTGTGCATATTCCCAAACTGTGAGCGGTGACATTCGTCAAATATCATAACTATATGCTTTCCATATATCTCGTGATCCTTGTTGCCTGTTATAAAGCGGTCTAGCTTTTGTATCGTCGTGATTATTATCTTAACATTGCTGTCCTCCATCTGCTTTTTTAAAATGTTTGTCGATACGTTGCTGTTCGCTGCCCCTTTTTCAAAACGATCATACTCTTTCATCGTTTGATAGTCTAGGTCTTTTCTGTCTACTATAAATAATACCTTCTCTATGTATGGTAGCTCTGTCGCTAGCTGTGCTGTCTTAAAACTAGTTAGCGTTTTACCACTGCCTGTTGTATGCCATATGTAACCCCCTGCCTCGATTTTACCGACGTTTTTGAGGTTGGTCGAAACTTCTATGCGATTTATTATCTTCTCTGTCGCCGCTATCTGGTACGGTCGCATTACTAATAGTAGGTTTTCTGAGGTGAATACACAATACCTCGTTAATATGTTGAGTATCGTGTGCTTTGCTAAAAATGTCTTTGTGAAATCAACGAGATCCGGTATTATCTTGTTCTTCTCGTCCGCCCAGTAACTCGTAAACTCAAAACTGTTGGAGGTCTTTTTCTTCTTGTCTGCATTTCTTTCTTCGCTGTCTTTTATGTGCTGAAACCTTGTCGTATTAGAATAGTATTTAGTGTTCGTTCCATTCGATATTATGAATAGCTGTAAGTATTGGTATAACCCCGAACTAGCCCAAAAACTGTCCCTCTGATATCGGTTTATTTGATTGAACGCCTCTCGTATCGCTATCCCTCGCTTTTTAAGCTCTATGTGTACTAGCGGAAAACCATTAACTAATATCGTAACGTCATACCGTGTTTCGTGTGTGCCACCTTTCTCCTCAAATTGGTTTATTACCTGAAGGTGGTTGTTGTGTATCTCTGTCTTGTCTATTAACTTGATGTTCTTTGTGTATCCATTCTCTAATGTCATTGACTGTATGTAGTCGTCTTGTATCTTTCTCGTCTTTTCTAGTATGTCGTCGTTTCCGTTCGCTATTACCCTTTTGTAAAAATCGTCCCACTCATTGTCTGTGAAATTGTATCCGTTTAACTTCTCTAGCTGTGTTCGTAAGTTTGCGACTAACTCTTCATTACTCTTTATCTTGATGTATTCGTACCCTTGACTTGTAAGTCGTTTTATAAAATCTTCTTCGAGTGCTGCCTCACTTTGATAATCGGTGCTTTTGCGACTCTCTGGCGTGTATTCTCCTACAACTGTGCTTTCGGTCGTCCTCGCTACCATCTCAAAACTCTCCATTTATTGTGTCCCCTCCCTTTTCTTTGAAAGTTAAAAGCTTGTCCCTGTAATACTCATACTGCTGCTGCCTTGCCTTTATCTCCGCCGGTAACCCCTCACTAATATCATTGCAAAGCACATCAAACCGATCAAGTATATCCACAATCCTCTGCTGCTCGATGAGTGACGGGACGGGGATTTGAATTTTATTTAATACTGATTGCGTTAGGCTCGGCACACCACCAGCGGTATTATATTGCTCTATATGTTCTTTTTGTAAATAGTAATATATATATTTAGGAACAACAATATTTTTATATATTTCCGTATAAAAAATTGTGTCAACAGTCCAGAATGGTGAATCAACATAATATAATTTATCAATAGATCCTTTTCTTGGAATTAATACAGATTGACCTTCTGAAACAAATGTATCTATATATGTCATTATACCACCGGAACCATATACAGGTATATTACCTTCTTTAAATTGTTTGTAATCTTTTCCGTTTTTTATTTTCAACACGTAAGATAATGGCTTTCTTTCTACTTCATCGCCAAAGGTGAGGAGGGTATCTCTGTAATA
>JAVVYT010000143.1:0-3739 GCA_036650995.1 Clostridia bacterium
AAACTTCTCTTTAACTTAGGTTAAGTGAAAAAAGGGTTACATAATCATTTTTAGCGTAAGTTAAGAAAAAAGATTTAGATATTCTCTTTAATTTATGGTTTGTTAAAATAAGTTTTTACATCAATCTTTTTCTAGGGGGAGGACAATTCGGAGGATGAAAACTCCATTTTCGGTTTCGCAGGAAAAGTAGCCATTTTTCTTTGCTGCAATCGACGCCATACTTTTAGTGCCAAAGCCATGCCCTTCAGAGCTTGTTTTTGGTAAACCATTTTCTAAAACAATCGTACCGATATAGTTGTTTTCGAGGTAAATCAATAGTCTGTTTTCACTAATTCGGCAATTGAGATAGACTTTTCTAAGCTCCACAGTTTCTACTTTTGAGGCGGCAACAATGGCGTTTTCAAGAGCATTTGAGAACAAGGCACAAAGCTCGGTTTCAGAAAATGGAAGTTTTAAAGGCAAGGTAACGTCAATTGAAAGGTTTACGCCTTTTTTCGTAGCCTCTCTTGCTAAGGAAGAAAAAATCAGATTTAGAGTGTTGTTTTCACAGTAGGAAATAGGGGTAATTGCGTCAATATCAACCTGCGTTTGCTTTAAATATTCCTCTGCTTTTTGAAGTTTTCCGTCGGCTAGATAGCCTTTAATTAAAGAAAGATGATGTCGCATATCGTGGCGGTAGAGCATAGTCTGTTCTTGCGTGGTTTTTAGAAACTCAACCTGCTCTTTTGCAGATGCCATTTGAGCTAACATCATTGTCTGCTCGTTTTTCATCATCTGCTTTTCGTTCGTTTTTTTGAAGATATCAATCAGTAGAACATACGAGGCAAAGACAATCAAGTCGGGAAGTCGTCTAAACAAAAAATTGTTAAGGTCGGTATATTGTTCAAAGTTGTAGCCTGAGCTTAAAAAGCGATAGATGTAATAAAGAAATGGGATAATGCTGAACTTCCAGAAAACCCTAATCTCGCCATATTTTAGCATATAAATATAGTTTGGTCGTAGAAAATGAAGTACCAAAAAAAGCATAATTATGTAAGCTACAATAAAACTTATAAGCATTAAGGGAACATTTCCCTCTGTTAAAATCCTTATAACAATGAGCAGTTCAACCGGAATTGCTGAGAGTGCAACCGCTGTTAATAGAGTAAAAACTAGCTTTATTCCTCGGTAGTGGGATAGTATCCCAAAGATAATAAGCACCGGTAATTGTACTAAAAATAAATAATTTTTGGCGTAAACCAATGGTCCGAAACGTAGATGCACAAAGATGTTAATAGCCACCATAATTAGAGAAAAGATAACCACTATGAGGGTTTTTCTTTTTGTAAAATCACTGCGTCCTATATTTAAAAGCCCTGCCATTACTGTGATACCATAAATCGGCATTAGCAATAGCCAAATTAGAGCTTGTGGCATTACTCCACCTCCTTTTTGGAAAATAAACTTTTCATATATAAATCTCGTACCTGCGGATAAAGTCGCCTGGAAATCGGCACAGTGACACCCGATAGGGTAATGAAATCCATAGAGGAAAGCTCCCTCATCTGCCAGAGATTTACGAGAAATGACCGATGTACACGAACAAACTCAGGGCGTAAAAGAATAGCCTCTTCGTATTCCGAAAGTGGCGCTGTGGTTTTGTAAATAGTGTCATCACTCATATGAAACGATAAAACTTTGCCTAGCACCTCAACATAACTAAGCTTTGAAAATAAAACTTTGATAATGCCCGTTTTACATTTAACCGCCAAGCAATCGTCGGCACGTTTTGTAGTGGAAAATATCTTGTCTAGTACAGCAAATAACATCTCTTTCATAATGGGTTTTAAAAGATAGGTAGTTGCCCCTACTGAATAGCTTTCAACAGCGAACTCCGGTGATGAGGTTAGAAAAATAATCTTAGCGTTCTCGTCAAAAGTGCGTATTTCGTGTGCTGCCTGCATACCATTAATTCCCGGCATTAGTATGTCTAAAAATAAAAGATCAAAGCTGTTACTCCGCATATCTTCTAGCAATTCAAAAGAGCTTTGATAGGCTTTGTAAGTAAATCCTACCTTCTTTTCTAGTCGGTAATCACCTAGTAATGAGGAAATTCGGGTAAGCTCTGCCATATCATCATCACAAACTGCAATTTTCATCTAGTTTCGCCTCCGTTTTATCTATATAATCTGATTATACCATACTATTCTCAAACTCTCAACTGCCATTTTACCACTTGTACCGCCTTTAATACCATTCATACCAAAAGCGGTTTTACTTTTTATCTTTTGCTATAATAGTATTAGATAAAAGTTTGGTTTACGGAAGGGAGGAAACAGTTTTGAGCTTGACCGTATGGATTATATGCTTTGTGGCATTGCTTAGTACGGTGGCATTTGTGACAATCTGGTTTAGTACCGCTTATAAAGAGCTAAAACAAGCAAAAAGATGTGTGGAAAATGCAGCTGCACAGCTAATGTTGCAGAAAAAAAGCTACCCAAAAGCTAAGGGCGACACAAACAAATTAACTGCTAGCAAAGGACTTGATACTGCTCTTGTTATCTATCAAGAGGTAGTCGAAAACTATGATCGAGTTCGGAGCAATCCTTTATACCATATCCCTGCCTTTATTTTGGGGTTTCGGAAAATCGAGAAATAATTAAAAAACGTAAATGGCAAACTATCTTGAAAAAAATACAAAAATAAATTTTAAAGGAGAAACAATTATGAAAAAAGTAATTTCTTTGGCACTAGCACTAGGTATGGCGGTTATGATGATGGTCGGATTAACAGGCTGTGGCGGTGGCGAAACAAAGCCAGCCCCTGATAATAGCAGTCCATCTAGTAAAACTGACACGGTAGATAACAAAACTAACCCAGTAGACGACAAAATAAAACTAGTAAGCGATACTGTAAATGGAATGACCCTTAACGTTCCAGACGATTTAAGCGAATTTGAAGATACCAAGGGCATTATGAGAGCAAAAAACGATGCCGGCACTGCTAGTATAGCAATCTCAGCACCTCAAGATGCAGGCGGTGGCGTACCTGAGGCATACACAAAAGAAGCATATCAGTCAACTCAGATGACAACGTATAGCGATGTAACTTTTCTTGAATTTAAAAATAATGCAACGGTTGACGGCGTTGAAGCTGTTTATGCACACGCAAAAGGAACAAATCCAAATGGCGTTAAACTAGAGCTATACAACTATTTAATATTTTTTGAAAATGGAAATTACCAAAGCGTAGTATTTGTCTTTTCAGAGGGTAGTGGCACATTCCTTGAAAAAAATATTCAGTCAATAATCTCTAGTATGAAACTAGCTAAATAGTTTAATATCAGAAAATTAGCTATATCAAAAAACTAGCTATATATAAAAATTAGTTAGATATCAAAAAAATAGATTTTGGAAAAATTAGTTAGATAGCAAAAAAAATAGATTTTGGAAAAATTTCAAAAATTATCCTTTTAAAAAAAGCTTTCATTTCGCATTACTGCTAAGTGAAGGCTTTTTCTTGTTTAATAATACTAGGTGAGAATATTTGTAGAAAAGGTGAGAATATTTATAGCTAAAAATCTTTTTATGAGTAAAAAACACTAAGCTAGTACGCAACATACATTTAGTATGCAACATACAATTAGTATGTAGTATATTAAAGGTATGAAACATTCTAAAAAGTATATAGCATACTAAAAAGTAAGTTATAATAAGTACGTCTAACTAAAAAGTTATGGAATATAAAAAACAATAAATAG
>JAVVYT010000144.1:0-3718 GCA_036650995.1 Clostridia bacterium
CTGTGGAAAAACAGGCGCAGTTAAATCCGGACTTCTAAAAGACCTTGAAAAGACCCTAAAATCCCAAAAAATAGATTACTATATCTATGATGAAATCGAGCCTAATCCAACCGCTGTGTCTGCACATTTAGCAGGCGCTATGGCTCGTGAGTTTTCAGCTGATTTTATTATCGGTGCAGGGGGTGGCTCTGCTATGGACGCTGCTAAGGCGGCGGCTGTTTTTGCTGAAAATGAAAAGCTAACTCCACCTCAGATTTTTACCACGAAAATCACCGACGCACTCCCGATAATTACCATTGGCACGACCGCCGGAACAGGGAGCGAGGTTACGCCTTATTCTATCTTAACGTATGTTGCAACGGACGAATGTCTACATAAAAAGTCTGTTAAAAGTCCGCTTTTGTATGCTAAAATCTGCCTTTGCGATGCTAAGTACACAATGAGTTTAGATTGGGAAACCACTGTAAACACAGCACTAGATACCCTTTGCCACGCAATTGAGGGGATTTATTCTAAAAGATGTAACGATATGAGCAGAATGTATTCACTCGAAACTGTACGAGTTTGCTGGAGTATGCTGAAAAAAGCCTACTGGAAAGGCGTAGTTGAAAAAGGGGAAATCTCTTTTGAAATCCGTGAAAAGCTCCTTTTCGCCTCGATTATCGGAGGGTATGTAATTAATATTACCGGCACTAGCTATCCACATACTATGGGCTATAATCTCACCACAAAAAAAGGCATACCTCACGGAAAGGCATGCGCTGTGTTTTTAAGCGATTTTGTTCGTCGTATGTCACCGTTTGATAAAGAGAGTACCGCCCTTTTAGAAGAGGCAATTGGTGAGGATACTTTATCCGAGTTTTTAGATGCAATTGATAATTTGATAGGTAATATTTTAGTGCTATCAGATGAAGAGGCAAGAAGTCTTGCCGAAGAACTAGCAGATAGCAAGGCACTAACGTCCGCTATCTCTGATATCACAATTGATGACGTCTACTTAATATATAGAAAATGTTTCTGCCAAATAAAATAACTGTATTCAAAAAACCAAGGTTTTTCAAAAGCTAATTTTTATAAGCTAAACTTCACAATATTATAGATATTTATAACCATAATAAGGAGTAGTACATATTTAAAGAAAACAGCATTAGTTTGCTCTGTCATTTTAGTAAAAATCTTCTTGCCGATAATAGCGCCGACGATAGCAGATACTATAATTACCAGTAAAATCATAATGTTAAAAGTCGGAATATTGCCGGTAATGGCTGTGCTAATTAGCGTTGCCCCTTGTGAAAACATAATTACAAAGAGGGACATAATAGCCGAGGTTTTAGGAGATGCCGAGAAAACTAAGTATACTAAAATAATATTAAGAGGTCCACCGCCTATCCCTAAAAAGCTTGAAACAATCCCTAGTGTACAGCCAATGAGAATTATAAAAGCAGGATTTTTAAAGTTATACGTCTTGCAGTCTTTAAAGAAAATCCTATTTATAAAGATAATAAGTGTTATAATGAAAATGCAAATAGCCGCTATAAGTCCCACCATTTTATCGTTTTTAAGGGTGGAGATTAAAATCTCAAAGATGCCTTTTCCAATAATACCACCAATTACAGCGCCAATGGCAAGAAAAATATTTACTTTAAGGTTTTTACGGAGTATCTTTTTGTCACAGCGTATCATAGAAAAAGTGGCAAGGGTAAAAGAGGCACAGCAGGATAAAAAAGTAATAACAGGCACTGATAAGGTTGTGAAAGCATCAAAGGACGGTTTTATTATAATACCACCGCCGATGCCACTTATAGCACCGATTGTGCAGGCGATAATGGTAATTACAGAATATAAAACGTAAGACATAATAAAAAAACCTTTCAGTTTAAATTTTTGGAGAGAGTATGAATTATTTTAACGCATTAATAAAGCCGTCGTCCTCTAGTTGTAATCTAAAATGTAAATATTGCTTTTATGCAGACGAGGCACAAAATAGAAAAGTTGCAAACTATGGTTTTATGACCGACGATACTATGAAAAACCTAATCACTAAAATTTTTGATGAGATAGGTGATGTAAAGTCTACTGTAACTTTTGCTTTTCAAGGCGGTGAGCCGTCTTTAATCGGAGTTTCATTCTTCCAAAAGTTCACCGACTTTGTTTTAAAGTATAACACAAAAAATCATACTGTTCAATATTCATTTCAAACAAATGGCATTTTAATCGATGACGAGTTTTGCACCCTTTTCAAAAAATATGATTTTCTAGTCGGTGTATCGCTAGACGGTGAGGAGATAATCCATAACCAAAACCGTGATAATAGTTATAAAAAAGTAATGGCAGCTGTAAAGCTACTAAGGAAATACGATATCAGATTTAATATTTTATCGGTAATTACAAGTAGCTCTGCACACCACCCAAAAGCACTCTTTAATTTCTATAAAAAGAATAAGTTTTTATTTGTGCAAACAATTCCTTGCCTATCGTCTTTTGAAATCTTAAAAGATGAGCCGTATTATCTAAAGCCAAAAGACTATGGCGAGTTTCTTAAAAGCTTCTTCTTTTTGTATAAAAAAGCATTATATAATAATGAATATATTAGTATTCGCTATTTTGATAACGTCATCTTAGCGCTTTCGGGAAAGCCTGTTGAGCAGTGTGGCTCTATGGGTAATTGCACGCTTCAGTTCGTGTCGGAGGCAAATGGCGGAATTTACCCTTGCGACTTTTACGTTTTGGATAATTTAAGGCTTGGCAATATAAATAGTAATTCCATTAAGGAACTAACACAGAATAAAATAGCCGGTGAATTTCTGGATGCCTCGTATAAAATAAATGACTATTGCAAAAAATGTAGCTTTTTAAACCTCTGTAAAGGTGGCTGTAAGCGGTATCGAGATTTTTATCTGAGCGAAAAAGAGTACTGCCCTATCGAGGATTTTTTGACCTCGTGCATTGACGATTTAAAAGAAATAGTAGTAAATTTTAAAATATGAAAAGGTGATATTATGAAGATGAATATAAAAAGATTTGAGGATTTAACAGTAGATGAGCTGTACGATATTATAAAACTTCGCCTTGAAGTTTTTAGCGTAGAGCAAAACTGCGTGTATAATGACCTTGATAATAACGATAAAAAAGCGTATCATATCTATTGTACAAACGATGTAGGCGATATAATAGCAACAATGCGAATAGCCGACCCACACACTCGCTTTGAAGAGGTGTCTGTTGGCAGAATTGTAGTTAAAAAAGAATGTCGCAAAGAGGGAATAGCAGGCAGAATGATAAACTTTGCTATCTTATTTATAAAAGAAGTGTATACTACCAAAAAAATTATGATATCAGCGCAGTCAAGACTTTTGAGTTTTTATGAAAGCTTAGGCTTTGTAAAAAACTCTGATGAGTATATGGAGGACGATATCCCGCATATCGAAATGTTTTATGAAATCAAATAATAAAGCTTTGTAAGGCTTGTTTAAATAAATTTTAAATCAGTGAGTTTTTAGTGCTAAGGAGCGTTAATCAATGTTAAAAAGTGCAATAATACTATCTTTAATAGCAGGAGTTTTAGGAACTGGTATCGGCGGTCTTATCGGAGTTTTTCTCGGTAAAACATCTAAGAAATTAACCTCTAGAATGTTTAACTTCGCCTCCGGGGTAATGCTTGGTATCGTCTTTTTCGACCTTCTCCCTCGAGCTTTAGAAATGTCGGGGCTTATCATCG
>JAVVYT010000145.1:0-3673 GCA_036650995.1 Clostridia bacterium
TATGGCTTAGTTACAAAATCCCATGCACCAAGCTTTAATGCTTTAATTTCACTTTTATTATTACTACTTTCGGTAGTTACTATAATCGGCAGATTATTAAATCTTTCATCATTTCTGACATTTTCTAAAAAGGTAAACCCGTCCATAACAGGCATTACAAGATCAAGCATAACAGCCGCAATATCGCTTGTATGCTTGTTTAACAATTCTATTGCTTCTTTTCCATTTTCTGCCTTTAATACTGAAAATTCTTGTGATAGTATTTTAGATAGAATTGCCCTATTAACAATATTATCATCAACAACTAAAACAGTTTTTAAAGAAGGCATATAACTCCTCCTTTTTCTAGTGAGATATAAAAAACTAGATAAATTATAATATCTTAATTATATACAATAATAAAAGCAATGTCAACGAAAAACTTCACTTATTTTATTTTTATTGTAGCTTTTGCATAATTTTTCAGACTAGGTTTTATGCTAATTTGTTTTAAAACGTTAAACAACAGCATTTGCAAGGATAGTTTATATTTTTCTTTTAAGGATAATTTCATCTAAAATTTTGTTTGCTACTTCGTCTTTTTGAAGTAGTGGTAAGGTTATCTCATCATTTTTAGTAATTATTGTTACAACATTAGTATCTGTATTAAACCCTGCTCCGTCTTGTTTTAGGTTATTTGCAACTATCATATCAAGCTTCTTTTTTGTAAGTTTTAATTTTGAATTTTCTATTAGATTGCTAGTTTCCATTGAGAAACCGCAAAGAAATTGATTAGGATTTTTATTATTTCCAAGCCATGCTAAAATATCATCAGTTTTATTTAGATTAAGACTGATAAAATCAGCGTTTGCATCTTTTTTTATCTTTTCATCATTAACTTTTTCGGGAGTAAAATCTGCGACAGCGGCGGCTTTTATTATGATATCTTTATCCTCGTAACTTTTAGTAACTTCATTAAACATATCCTTTGCCGACACCACATCGATAACCTTCATATTTAAAGGTTTTGTAAGATTTGTATTACCGGATACTAAAGTCACCTCTGCCCCTCGAAGTAAGGCCGCCTTTGCTAGAGCATACCCCATTTTACCACTTGAATGGTTTGTAATATATCTAACAGGGTCAATAGCTTCTCTTGTAGCCCCGGCAGTTACTAGCACTTTAAGACCTTTCATATCCTTTTTATCTGATAAATAAGGCAGGATTATATTTAGTATCTCCTCAGGCTCTCTCATTCTACCAATACCTACAGTTTTGCAAGCTAGTCTACCTGAAACAGGCTCTATAATTTCCCAGCCATAATGCTTTAATAGCTTTATATTATCACACGTCACCGCATTTTCATACATATTAGTATTCATAGCAGGCACGCAAATTTTAGGACAATTACAAGCTAAAACAGTCGAAGTTAGCATATCATCAGCGATACCGTGAGCAAATTTTGCAATAACATTTGCAGTAGCCGGTGCTATTACCACTAAATCCGCCATTTGTGCAATAGAAATATGTTCTACCTCAAAGGTTCTATTTTTATCGAAATTTAAAACCGCAACTCTATTTCCGGTTATCGTTTCAAAAGTTAAAGGTGAAACAAACTCTGTTGCATTCTTTGTCATAACCACCATAACATTTATCCCCATTTTTACCATAGCAGAAGCTAGAGTAACAGATTTATAGCAAGCAATTCCGCCCGACACTCCAAGTAAAATATTTTTATTCAAAACTACACCTCGTTTTAATCTTATTTTATTAGTATATCAAACCTTTATTAAAAAGTAAACAATAGCGATGAAATATCCTTTAAAATATTGATATTCCCTTACAAATTTTCTTTCACTCGTTGCAATTTGAGATAAAATTTAGTATAATATTTACGGTCATCTTATAATATACAAAACGATATAATTATATTTTAAAATTTTATAGATGATACGCAATTTTACTGGAGGTTTTTTCTTTGAACAAAAATAAAAACATAACTGTTCAAAACAAACGTATTCGTGATATGGCAATTCTCGCAATGTTTACAGCCATTATCTTTATCCTCGCTTTTACCCCAATCGGACTTATCGACCTACCTATAATAAAAGCCACTATTCTTCATGTTCCGGTTATAATAGGCAGTATTCTTTTAGGTCCTAAAAAAGGTGCTTTGCTAGGATTTATGTTTGGTCTTTCAAGCCTTATTAAAAACTCAATAATGCCAAGTGCTTTATCTTTTGCCTTTTCACCGATAATTCCTGTTCCCGGGCTTACGCACGGTAGTATTTGGGCTATTGTTATCTGCTTTTTACCACGTATTTTAGTGGGTGTTACCCCCTATTTTATCTATAAATTTACAAACTTTAGTTTTAATAAATTTAAAACTCAGCTAAACGTTGTTAGAATTGGCATAGCGGGTGCTATTGGAGCTTTTACTAATACCATTCTTGTTATGTCTTTAATCTTCTTTGTTTTTAAAGATGCTTATGCTACAATGCAGTCAATTCCTGTTGACGCTGTTCTTGGTGTTATTTTAGGTATCGTCGGTGCAAATGGAATTCCCGAGGCAATTATCGCCGCTATCTTAGTCCCTCTCATCTGTATTCCAGTTCAAACCGCTCTAAAAACCAAATCCACCAAAATTTCTTAAAGGAGATTTAATTTTGATATTAACTGTTGATATAGGAAATTCAAATATTGTTATCGGCATTTTTGAAAACGACTCTTTAAAGGTTGTTTTTCGTCTATCAACCGACTTAAAAGCGACATTTAATGATTATTTACTTAAAATTTCTGCTTTTTTAGAGCAAAAAAGCATCAAATCTAGCGATATTAAAGACTGTATTATCTCTTCAGTAGTGCCACCGCTACACGATGTTATGGACGATACTTTTTATAATCTAATAAAAAAAAGTCCAATCTTTTTAAATCAAAATCTTAAATTTGGCATTTCTATCTCAAAATATAAAAGTAACCTAGGCTTTGACCGCATTGCAGATACTGTTGGCGCACTTCAAAAATACACTCCTGCCCTTGCTGTTTTTGATTTTGGAACTGCCACCACTTTATCAGTTATCGATGAAAACCGTGAGTTTATCGGCGGAATGATTATGCCCGGCGTTGGTCTTTCACTTAATGCTTTATCTGAAAATGCCGCCAATCTTCCTAAAATTTCCATTGAAAAGCCCCTAGAGTTTCTTGGCACAGATACAATTTCAAGTATGCAAAGTGGCTTTAGCTATGGCTTTGCAGCTATGCTAGACGGCGTTATAAACAAGCTATATGAAAAGGTGTCACCAGATATTAAAGTAATCGTTACAGGCGGTTACAGCCGTTTTGTTACCCCTTATAGTGTCCACAAATTAAATATAGAAGAAAATCTTCTCCTAGAAGGCATATATCAAATCTACCTACAAAACTTCTAAAACAATTTCGTAAATACCACAAAACAAATTAAATTTTAATCTACAAGCTTATATAAGAAAATCCCTAAAATCTCTTTTGTAAATATCATAGCATAAATTTGTAAATATCATAGTATAAATTATATTTTAATCTACAAGCTCAAAAAGAATATTCCCTAAAATCTCTTTTGTAAACACCACTACATAAATTAGAATTTAAATCAAATAACTCACATAAGCTAATTTCAAAAGAAAATAGCAAAAGTAAAAAACTGCTAAGATTTAAT
>JAVVYT010000146.1:0-3635 GCA_036650995.1 Clostridia bacterium
CGACATCATTTGATACTCCGCCTCGGTTAAAACACTTGCCATTGCGTGAAAATCAAACGACTCTAGCTCTTGGCTTTTTAGCACTAAATCTGCTAGTGTTTTGATTTCAGGCTTATATGTATCCTCATACTTGAAGGATTTTAAAATTTCATATGAAGTTGCCGACTGCGAAAAATTAAGTTTTTCTTCGGGAATATAATTTTCTTCTACAATTTTTGTTGCTATTTCTAGTTGCTCTTTTGTAAGTTCTCCTGTGCCGACAGTAGAGTCAATAATACCCTGCACTGTGAGATACTTCCCTAGATCCGGTACTAGAAGTGAAAAATTTTCTTTTAAAGCAATTGCATGAACGTTTAAAGAGTCATCACTTGATGCTTTCATAACGCCATCAACGCCAAGCTTTGAAAGACGTTCCATCCAGGTAACTTTGTCATTCCCCTTGTCGTCTTTGCCATACGGTGAACAAGCTAGTCCTAAACTTTGCTTTATAACTGATAAATAAGCACCACTTGCCTGCATAAAAATAGTAGCTAATCTATCTTCACTAATAGAAGTATCAAGAAATAAATCGCCCATAAGCATTCCCGAGTCGTCCTCTTTGTATGAGTTCATCATATCATAAGCATACTTTGCGGCTGGACTTCCTATTGCATAGTTTGCACGATATTCATATACTCCGTGCATTAGCATAGAAATAATTCTCTTTGAAGATTCCTTTTGCTCTTTTACAAGTTTTTCGTACTCGGAGAAAGAATAGCCACCATTCATATTCATAACTGCAATATCGGTAATGGCTTCCTTTGGATTTTTGGTAGTTTTATAGCCTACATATAGTGCATCGTTAAATCCTATGTCATACTCATCAGCGGCTATTTTATATCCGTTATCGGTTAGATACTGCTTTGCCTCGGCTTTTGAGCAAACATCATCAGTAGCAAACTTAATCTCGCTGATGTACTCCTTATTACTAGCTGCAAAGGTGCTAAGTGAGCATGCCATAATAGTAACAACTAAGCTACATGCTACAAGGCTTTTAAAAACTCTTTTTAGCCTTAGCTGTACATTCTTGTTTTTTAAGTTTTTAAGCATTTAAAATTCCCTCTTTCCTATTTAGTTTTTTGTCTACTATGGTTTTTGTCTACTATAATTTTCTATAATAGATGTATTATACCTATATTATAAAGTAGTGATTGTGACAAGATAAAGACAAACAGACAAAATTCTTTAAAAATCTTGTCTGTTTGTAATTATTATTTAAGTAGTATTTGAGTAAAAATTCACTCTTTAAAAATTAGTAGGCATTTGCTCTTTAAAAGTTAGAGTTAGCCTGCTAGGGAATTACCACGTTTTCTTCTTTTAACTATTGCAAGGGTGCTAAATACACTGGCAACTCCGCCAACGATAGCTCCTAGTGCTATGGCAAGGGCGGTTGTAAAGTTAAAGCTTATCGAACTTGCGGCAGCGGCTTCGGCTTCGGTTTTTATTACTTCTGGATCTCTCTCAAATGAGCCATATAAATCTAGTGAAAAACCTGCTCCATTTTTTAAGTCGTAAGGACTTGTTTCACCGAAACGATGAATTGGTGAAACATTTTCATCGGGGTAAGTAGCTGTGCGGGCAAAATTAAAGTTTTTTGCTAAAATCGGCGCGCCGGCTAGCTTATCTTTGGTGGTGTACATAATAAGCCACTGATTTCCCTTAAAGGTGTTTAAATCGGCTATATAGTTATCTTGAATATTCATACTTTGTTGCGTTATCGCATTGTATTTAATAAGTGCCGGTGACAAGGGCGCTCCCTCGGCATCTTTTTGCATAACTGAGTCTATCATAATAAGGGGCATAGCGGTATAATCATTTTGATAGAAATAGGATATTTCAAGGGCTGCGAAAACTATCATAACAATTGCCAAAATTCCCATTGCACTGAAAAATACTCTTCCTATGGCTGTGAGTTGATTGCTGAAATATTGTGGAAAGTGATTAAGATAGTAAGCTTTCTCCGCTTTCGTAAAGGTTTCAAATACCGATACCATCTTAGCTGCATTCGCTCCGTACTCTGTAAAAGTTGCAACCTTTATTATAAGTGGAGCTTTTGTAATACCGGCAAATATTCCGGCGCCTATCATAGTTGCCGCTGAGGTTGCCATTAAGGTGAGCATTGAAATTTCGGCTATATTATTAATGTTGCCATACAGCATATTGTTGTCTGAATTCATATTGTTGTTTCTTATTGACTCTGATGTCATTGCAACTTTACCATTAAATAGCTCTCTGTCTACTCCGTCATAAATTGAGGTGACTGGTGCATCTTTTATTTTCAAAGCAGAAACATCACTGCGGATTTTTTTCCAGTTTTCTTCGGTGTTAGAAGATATGTTTATAAATGGTGTAGGTCCTACAAGCGACATCATTTGATACTCCGCCTCGGTTAAAACACTTGCCATTGCGTGAAAATCAAACGACTCTAGCTCTTGGCTTTTTAGCACTAAATCTGCTAGTGTTTTGATTTCGGGTTTGGCTGTGTCCTCATACTTGAAGTTTTTTAAAATCGCATATGAAGTTGCCGACTGTGAAAAAGTAATTTTAGTTTCGGGAGTGTAGTTTTCGTTTACAATTTTTATAGCCTGCTCTTCTTGCTCTTTGGTAAAATCACCTACGCCGACAATTGAGTCTATACTCTCTTGCACTGTGAGGTACTGCTTTAGATCCGGTGCTATAAGTGAAAATACTTGTTTTAAAGTAATCGCACGAACATTGTTTGCATCGTTGTTATAAGCGGCAGTAACGCCCTTGGCTCCTAGTTTTGAAAGACGTTCCATCCAAGAAACTTTGTCATTTCCCTTTTCGTCTTTTCCATAAGGGGTGCAAGCTAGTGCTAGGTTTTGTTTTATGACAGCTAGATGAATTCCGCTCGCCTGCGAAAATAGAGTAATCATTTGCTTTTCAGTAGCTTTGTCATCTAATAAAAAATCGCCCATTAGCTTGCCTGAGTCGTCCTCTTTGTATGAGTTCATCATATCATAGGCGTACTTTGCGGCAGGACTACCGGCTGCGTAATTATCTCGATATTCCTTTACTCCATAATAAAGAACGGTTATGATTTTGCTCATAGCTTCCTTTTGCTCTTTTACAAGCTTTTCGTACTCGGAAAAAGAAAATCCACCGTTCATATTCATAACTGAAATATCGGTAATAGCCTCTTTGGGGTTGGTGGTGGTCTTGTAACCAAGATAAAGCGCATCGTTAAATCCTAAATCATATTCTTCTGATGCTATCTTGTATCCATTGTCGGTTAGATACTCCTTTGCCTCGTCTTTTGAGCAGGTATCGGCGGAACTAAACTTTAGCTCGCTTATGTATTCCTTTTTCTCTGCTGCAAAAGCATTTAATGAAGAACACGCCAAAATAGAAATAATCAAGGTGCATGCTACAAGGCTTTTAAGTACTCGTGTACATCTAAGCTGTACATTCTTGTTTTTCATATTCTTAAACACTTCAAATTCCCTCTTTCTAGTTTTTTACTTTTTTCTACTACTTTTTTATGATAGTCTTATTATACCTTTTATTATATCCTTCTAACTACGACAACATAAAGACAAACAGACAAATCTTTTTTAAAAATTTTGTCTGTTTGT
>JAVVYT010000147.1:0-3578 GCA_036650995.1 Clostridia bacterium
AATACAGAAAAAGAAGAAAAAAACACATATATAAAAACTATAAGAATTTCAAATGTTGAGCCAGATAAAAACCAGCCACGAAAAGAATTTAACGAAGAAAAAATGGCTGAGCTTACCGAATCTATTAAGATGCACGGAATTATATCACCAATTATAGTAAGAGAAATAGGTGGTGGAAGATATACGATAATCGCCGGAGAGCGAAGGTGGAGAGCCGCTAGAAGAGCGGGTTTATCTGAAATTCCTACAATAATAAGAGATTACACGACACAAGAAATAAAAGAAATATCGCTAATTGAAAATCTGCAAAGAGAAAACTTAAATATAATTGAAGAGGCAATAGGTTACAAAACATTAATAGAAGAGCATATGCTAACGCAGGAAGAGGTTGCTACTATTATTGGAAAATCAAGACCGGCTATTTCAAATACTTTAAGGCTTTTAACGTTGCCAACTAGTGTTTTAGAGCTAGTTAGGGAAAATAATATTTCACAGGGACACGCAAAGGTACTTTTATCAGTTCAAGACGAAAAACAGATGAAAAATATTGCAGATATTATAGTAAAAGAAAATCTTTCGGTAAGAGAAACAGAAAAAAGAGTAAATTCACTTAAAAAACCGAAAAAGGCAGAAAAGGCAAAAGAAAATGATTGCAATATTAAAGAACTAGAAAAACAAATTTCAGAAAAATTAGGCGTCAAGGCAAAAATTTCAAGCGGAAAAATAAAAGGGAAGATAGAACTTGAATTTTATAATAAAAATGATTTTGAAAAGCTAATCGAATTACTTATAGATTAAAAACTAAAGAAAATAAGCAAAGTTATAATTACATTTTAAAAAAACAATTTTTAAAAAATAATTTTGAAAAAATAAAATTTTCTTTAAAAATCAAAAAATGCTTATAAAATATCTGAAAACAAAATAATTTTTTCAAAATCCTAAAATATAAAGAAAAAAGTTTCTAAAAATACAAAAAATCAAATTATCTTCAAAAATCCTAAAGTATAAAGAAAAAAATATAAAAGATTAAAAAAGTTAAACAAAAAACTAAAAGTTAAGGAAAAGAAATAAAAAATTATTAAATTTTAAAAGCCATTAAAGTAGAAAAGTATTAAAAAATAAAAAAGAAAATATTTTCAAAAAAATTAAAAGGTAACGTAAAGAAAAAAACTTTCAAATTTTAAAAAGTTATTAAAGAAGAAAAGTGTAAAAAGATAAAAAAATATTTTCAAAAAATTAAAAGGTAAAGTAAAGAAATAAAAAACTATCAAATTTTAAAAGTCATTAAAGAAGAAAAGCGTTAAAAGAAAAAAGATTGATAAAGAAAAAACTTTTCAAGAAAAAAGGAAGAAACTTAAAAAATTAAAACAAGGAAAAAACTAAAGAATAGAAAAGGGGACTTAAAAAATGCAAAAGGATATAAAGTTTGAGGGAGCAAATGGAACGAAGAAATCAGCGGTACGACATTTTTGGGCATATTGCGCCATTCTTTTTTCCTGTGCATTAATTTTAATTATGCTTGCCGGGTACATACAAACCAGGAGTTTAAATAAATTACAGAGTGAAAATAGCACACAAGAGAACCTTATAAACACAAAAGATTCGGCGATTAAAAACATTCAAGCGATGTACGAGGATCAAAAAGCCGCATATGACAAGTTGAAAAAAGACTATGAAATACTACTTGGGGACACGAAAAAAACAAGAGAAACGCTCATTGACACACAAAAAGAAAAAAGTCAGATAGAGGAAATTGCCGCTGTACAGACGTTATATATTAAAAATCAAAAAGCGCAGGCAAAAAAAGATTTTATGAATATAAAATTCGAAGAGATAAAAAATGAAACGATAAAAGAGCAGTATACAGCACTTAGAATTAAGCTTGGCATCAAAGCATCAGCGGTAGAAACGCCACAGGCTAAAGAAACGCCGACAAAAGAAACGCAAACAAAAAGTAAATAGTAACATTAAAATCATATTAAATTGGAAAGAGGAAAAGGAAAAATGTTAGATATTAAATTGATAAAAACAGAAAAAGAGCTTGTAAAAAAGGCAATGCAAAAAAGAAACAAAGACGTTGATATTGACGCACTTTTAGAAATTGAGGAAGAGAAAAGAGCATTAATTTATCAAAACGAAACGATGAAAGCAGAGCAGAATAAAGTTAGCAAGCAAATTCCACAGATGAAAAAAGATGGCGGAGATACAACTGAAATTTTCGCTAAAATGAAAGAATTATCAGAAAAGATAAAACAAAACGACCTGATAATAACAGAGCTTACAACTAAAATTACAAACGAAGTGCTAGCACTCCCAAATATTTTGCAGGACGATGTTCCATATGGCAAAGACAGCGACGATAACGTTGAAGTCAGAAAATTTTCAGAGCCTACAAAGTTTGATTTTGAGCCAAAACCGCACTGGGAGCTTGGCAAAGATTTAGATATACTAGACCCGGAAACAGCCGCAAAGGTTACAGGAGCTAGGTTTCATTTTTATAAAGGACTTGGCGCACGTCTTGAAAGAGCAGTTATAAACTTTTATTTAAACACCCATACCGAGCGAGGATATAAGGAAATATTACCTCCATTTATTGTAAATCGTGATTCAATGACAGGAACAGGTCAACTTCCAAAATTTGAAGAGGACGCATTTAAACTTGCAAATATGGACTATTTTTTGATACCAACAGCGGAAGTTCCAGTAACAAATATGTATCGTGATGATATTATAGAGGCAAGAAAATTACCTATCTGTTATTGTGCGTATTCTGCGTGCTTTAGAGCAGAGGCAGGAAGTGCAGGACGTGATACTAGAGGGCTTATCCGTCAACATCAGTTTAATAAAGTAGAGCTTGTAAAATTTACTAGACCCGAAGAGTCAGCGGAAGAGCTTGAAAAATTAACCGCCGATGCAGAACACGTTTTACAGCTTTTAAAACTCCCATATAGAGTAGTGCTTTTATGCAGTGGAGATACTGGATTTTCATCTTCGAAAACGTATGATATTGAGGTGTATATGCCATCATATGGTAGATATGTTGAAATTTCAAGCTGTTCTAATTTCAGAGATTTTCAGGCTAGAAGAGCTAAAATTCGCTTTAAAGATGGCGTTACCGATAAAGCTCAACTAGTGCATACTCTAAATGGCTCAGGCGTTGCAATAGGCAGAACGGTAGCTGCAATTTTAGAAAATTATCAAAATGCCGACGGCTCTATTACAGTTCCAGACGTTTTAATTCCATATATGGGAACAGATGTCATTCGTGGCAATTAATTATAGATAAATTCTATCTGCCATTAGTTTGCGATCGTGTTTTCAAATGTTTTTATTTCAAAATACTTTAGTTTGCGACCATATATTAAAGGTCTTATAGAAAAAAACTAGCCTTAAATTGCGTTAAAAACAACTTCTAAAAACACAAGTTTGCGACTGCATTTTGAAGAAAATTTGCAAAAGAATTTCAGTTTGTGATTAGCTTAAAAAAATACTATACAAAAGAATTTCAGTTTGTGATTAAATTTTAAAAACAGCTTTCTAACTACTAGTTTGCGATTGTGTTTTCAAGTTAGTTCACA
>JAVVYT010000148.1:0-3574 GCA_036650995.1 Clostridia bacterium
TAATAAGAAAAAATTTAGAAAATGGATTTTGCTTTGATAAAGGAAAAACATTTTAAAAGTAAAAGATAATTTGTTTTTATAAAACAAAAAAAGCTTATGATTAAATGGCAAAGAAAAAAATTATTTTTAGCTTTAAAAGTGATTTTAAAAGTTAATGCAAAGATATTAGATACAATGTTTACGACAGATGATATATGAGTTTCGCTATAACAAACAATTTAGTTTACTACAATTAAGCTATCAACAAACAACTTCGTTTGGTATTAGAATAAAATATAAAGACGTAAAAATTAAAATAAGAGGTAATAAAAATGGGAGATAAAACGGTTAAAATTTTACATACAGGGGATTTACATCTTGACTCACCGCTTACGAAAGCAGACAAATTTCCGATTACGAGGCAGGACTTACGAGATGTTTTTTACAATATAGTAGAGCTTGCAAAGGCTCGAAACGTTGATATTGTGCTGATATCGGGGGATTTATTTGACAATGAGGCAGTTTCTGTATCGACACGTGAAATTATTATAAACACTCTTTCAAAAGCCGATAAAATCAGATTTTTTATTATTTCAGGAAACCACGATTATTACAAAATTGGGTCGGTTTACGAAAATGCTCTTTTGCCCTCAAATGTGACTTTGTTTCATTCGGGAAAAGTGGAAAGCGAGTATATAGCAGAGCTAGACACGGTGGTTTATGGCATCGGTCTTAATATGCCAAATTCGTCAGAGCATCTACTAGAAAACTTTAGGGTAGAGGACGATGATAAGATAAATTTAATGCTTTTTCACGGGGATCTCGTATCGAAAAATCAAAGTTCCGATTATTTTCCAGTAACTGAAGAAGAGATTATAAATTCCGGTCTTGATTATTTAGCACTCGGGCATATTCACAAAGCGACAACAGCTAAAAAACTAGGCAATACCTACTATTCATACAGTGGAATTCCGCAGGGTAGAGGGTTTGACGAGCTTTTAGATAAAGGCGTTATCATAGGCGAGATATCCAAAAACTCAAAGAAATTTGAATTTGTAAAAACGTCAAAAAAAGAATTTATAATAAAAGAGATTGACGTTTCAAATGCTAGCATGATCTATGAAATAAGCGACTTAATAAAAGAAGAGATAACAAATAAAAATAATATATACAGGTTTTTACTAGTCGGGAGCGTCAACAAAAATCTTAGTATAAACACTATAAAAATCGCAAGCTCACTAGATCTACCATATGTCGAGATTGAGGACAACACCACGATAAAAGAGGACGTTCATTCACTTATGCAAGAAAATACTTTAAAAGGGTTATTTGTTAAAAATATGCTGTCACAGCTGGAAGAAAACAGCGACGATAAAAGGTATGAAAACGCACTTAAAATAGGACTTGAGGCATTATCAAAGTAAAGGAGAATTTTTTAAATGAGAATTACAAAGCTTAATATTATTTCATTCGGCAAGCATAAAAACAAAGAGATTTCCCTTGATAAAGATAATAATCTTAACGTTATTTATGGTGAAAACGAGGCAGGGAAAAGCACTATCGCCGCTTTTATTAAATTTATGCTCTTTGGTTTCGTAAAAGAACGCAGTTCAAAGACTAACAATAAACCACTAATTCGTGAAAAATATATTCCCTGGGATAACAGTAATATTTCAGGCAATTTATACTGTGAGTATAAAGGACAATCAATAGTAATAGAGCGAACGCAAAAGAGCGACGGAAAAGGCGGAACAAAAAAGGTATATATCGAAGCGACTGGGGAAGAGTTAGAGGAGTTTAAAGGGGTAGAGCCGGGGACTATTTTTTACAAAGTCGACCTTGAAACGTATGAAAACACCGCTTTTTTATTACAGGACCAGCTAACTGCGAAAAGCACAGACGAGATGGACAAAAGGTTTAGAAACATAGCGACAACGGGCAATGATGAAACCTCATACGAGAAAGCCAGCGAGTATATAAACGTAAAATTAAAAGAGATAGGCTCAAATAAATCGGGCAAAATACGAGAGCTTATGAAAAAGTTAGAGCCACTAGAAGAGGAGTACCAAACGAGTGAGGGAGTACAAAACAGCATTTTAGCACTTGAAAAAGAGAGGATAAAAGTAAACGAAAATCTTAAAATAGAGAGTGAAAATCTAGAAAAGTTACAAAAGCAAAAGGATAATTCAAAAGCTATGTCGGCAAAGCAAAAACTAGACGAGATAGCGGCTAAAAAGGCGGAAATTGACCTTTTAATAGCTGAAAACGAAAAGGTAGCAAATGAGCTTAGCAAAAAGGATATCACAAGAGAAAATATTGAATTTGTAAAAAATAATCTAGTTAAATTTGAAATTGCAGCAGCCTCAGAAAAAAACAGCGGAAACAGCAGAGCAAGGCTAGAACAGGAGCTTAAAGCAGAGCAAGAGAAATTAAACAAATACAAAGAGTTTACAGCGAATGAAAAAGAGATAAAAGAGAAACTAAAAAAGACAGCAAAGCAAAGCCACAAGATTATAGCCATTGCTTTAACGATCGCAATGCTAGTAATAGCGCCATTTACGATGTATATAAGTATCGCAGTCGGTGTTATAATATTTATGATAACGGTGTATTTATTTAACTCGGGTTTAACGAAAAAGGACTTTAAAAAGCTTGGAGTTAAAACGACAGACGAGATAAACGCAACGTTTTTAGAGATAGAGAAGATAAAAGAAAATATCGAAAGACTAGAGCAGAGCATAAATCTTTATAGTAAAACTGAGGAAAGTTCGCAGGATATTGCTGATAAAATAGCGGACTATTTAAAGATAGAAATTTTTAGCGTGAATAGTGTTAAAAATATTATATCGGTATTTTCTAACACGTTAGACAAGTTTGAAAAGCAGAGTTTGGAAATAGAAAAGCTAAAGGCAAATCTAAACGGACTGGTATCCGGCGTGTCAGTCGAGGAACTACAAAAGATATATTCTGAAAATTCAAAGGTTGAAAAATCACCTGAAATTAATGGCGAAAATGCCACTTTTGGACTAGCACCTGAAATAAAAGAGGATATTTCGCTTACCGAGCTTGAAAATAAAATACAAGACAAAACCGCAAAAGTTAATGCTCTTAATATGGAAAGCCAAAGAATTATTCAAAATTTAAAGTTTTACAGTGATAGCAGTAGCACGCCTAGCGAGGTTTTGAGCAAAATTTCCGCTGTAAAACAAGAGATAGAAAAGCTCACCGAAACTGCGAAAGAATACAGCCTTGCACTTGAAATGTTAGACAGAGCATATCAAACGATGCAGAGTGTTTTTGCACCTGAAATATCAAAAAAAGCAGAGCAGTATTTTAATAATTTTACAAACGACACCGAAAGAAAACTTTTATTTTCAAAAAATGGGGACATAACTGTATCGACAAACAACCAAACGCACCACCTTGATTATTTTAGCAAAGGGGCAACAGACGCAATTTACACAGCCTTTAGAATGGCAGTTTGTGATATAATCTATGAAAATGAAAAGCCAATTTTGATTTTTGATGACACCTTTTCAAATTTTGATGATAAAAGATTAGCGTTATCCCTCACCACTTTAAGAACTCTATCAAA
>JAVVYT010000149.1:0-2204 GCA_036650995.1 Clostridia bacterium
AGCAATTCAAAGTAAAATTTAGGTTACTATTTTGATAGTTTCTTTTTAGTAACTAACGTTAAAGATAGCATAGAAAGTGCCATTAAGATAATTCCTACAACTGGGAAAGTATCGGTTGTTTTTGGAGGAACTTGGTTATTATGATTATTATTACCATTGTTGCCACCGTTATTATTAGGTGGGTTTTGGTTATCCTCGAAAGGCTTATCGTCTTTTGGAATTGTATTTAATAAAACTTTTATTACAACACAATTTGAGGTTAGTGACTCACCTTGAACGGCTTTATAATAAATATAATAATTGTCATCAATTAAATCAGTAATCTCAGTACCTACAACGTCTTTACGTTCAACGCCGGTAGGGCAATACTCCATTTTGCTATTTACGCCTTTTATTTTATTATCTTCAAAGTACACTCCGCTAGGTGCTGCTGGTCTTGCCGGGATTGTAATAGTTTGAGCTATACTATCTACTGAAATAGCGCCATTGCCTTTAGTGATTACATTAAAAGTTTTTCCGATTAAATCTTCGATATAATAGATACCATTTTTAGGGGTTATATCTACACCGTCAATTGCATATTTTTTATTTACATCAAAACCTGTTAGCTCTTCTCTTACAAAATCAATGGTAATATTTGGGGTAGGCTCAGTATATTTATCGGTTTTAAAAACAATGCCTTTACTTTGTGCAAAAGTAGCGGCAGCAGTTCCCTCTTTGCCATAGATGATAAGCCCTTTTATTTCCTGTGTTCCAAAGGCATTTTCATTTATCGTTGTAACAGTGGACGGAATATATAACTCTTTAAGAGCTGTTCCTCTAAAGGTATTTTCAGGAATTTGCGTGATACCGTCCTCTAAAATTACCTGCTCTAGGTTAGTTTTAAAGGATAGCGGTCCTGAAGATAAAACAGCGGACGCTAATATTTTAATATCTTTTTTACCATTTGGCACTGTTAAAAGAGCGGTTTTATCTTTATTATAGATAGCTCCGTCATATGACGAAAAGTTTTCACTTCCCTCTTCTACGAATAGGTTTTGAAGTGCAACTGCCTCAAAGGTGGTTTTAAAATCATAGGTAGTTGTTTCTTTTGGAAGGGTAAATTCTGTATTTTCATTAAGCTTTGGATAGACTATTAGCTCTTTTAAATCTTTAGTAAATAGCACTCCGTCTACCGACGCATAAAAGGCATTATCAGGGTCAACAGCTAAAGTTTTAAGAGTATCAATGGAAATTGAAGTACCAATATATTTAACAGTAGCTGGAACATAAAGAAGTTCTACATCGCCCTCTCCACTAAATATATCTTCGCTAATTGCTGTAATATCCATATCCTTATATTTTGACTTAGGGTAAACTACTGGCATTTCATTTACAACACCAACTACCGCAACGCCATTATAATAGCCTATTTTAATGCCCTCTTGGTCAATATATCCACTCTCGGCATAGGTTGGCATATGCGCTCTTGAAAAGTCCTCTAAAGTTTGGTTAAAGTATTGGTTAGGGGTTCCGCCCACTGCGTCCCCAAAAGTAGCATCGGCATAAATCCATTTTCCGTCTACAAATACCATATTCCATGCGTGAGCCGCCCCAACATCTACATAGCCATTTACTATAAGACTTGGAATTCCGACTGTCGCTAGCATTGTTTTATATAAAGCTGAATATCCACCGCAAACACTAGCTCCGTTTTTGAAAACGTCATACGGATCAATGTTTGGTCGCTCGGTAGCCGCTGCTGGTCTTGCTTTAACTAGCACTTCGTTAAATACCGCCGCTGCAATTTGAGTTTGTGTTTGCCCATCTATTGTAACTTTGCTTTTAACATATGTTTCGATTTCGTCAAACTGGGCATCGGTTATCACTAAACCATTTGGCGCTGCAAGCTCTTCTTTATCAAAATCCATTGCAAGCTTTGATAACAGTGCGTTTTGCTCCTTTGCTACCTCAAAATTATAAGTATGGTTGCCCTCAGGTTTTGCGACCGCAAAAAATGGCACCATAACAGCGATTGCTAAGGTCAAAGAAATTGTTTTTAAGATGAATTTTAGGGGTGTTTGTTTGATTTTCATAAATACCTCTTTTTATTTAATTTGTCTTATATAATGTACCTTTATTATAGTACGAATAACTAGCTTTTGTCAACTGTTTTCTAAAAAATTTTACTCAAATGAACAATTTTTTCCACAAAAAAATAGTAG
>JAVVYT010000149.1:2304-3553 GCA_036650995.1 Clostridia bacterium
AAACTTAATGAATTTCTTCTTACCGATTTTTAAAACATCGTCATTATTTAGAGTATCGTTTAGTTTTGAAAGGTCGATTTTCTCGCCATTTAGCTGAACGCCATTTTGTTTTACAAGGCGGGTAAACTCGCTTTTACTTGGAACAAAGCCGTCCTCTATTAGCATAGGGATAATATCGGTAATGGAGTTTTGCTCACTTTTTAAAGTGATTTGCGGGATATCATCGGGGATAGCTTTTTTACTAAATGCTGCGTCATAATACTCGATTGCCTTTAAAACGTCCTCATTAGAATGGTAAAGTCCTGTAATTATTTTAGCTAGGGTAAACTTTACATCACGAGGGTTTTTGCCATTTTTAAGCTCGTTTGCAATTTCTGCCACTGTATCGGGGTGTTCGTCGGTTGCAAGCTCAAAGTAGGTTATTATCTTATCGTCCGGCACTTCCATTACTTTTTTATACATACTCTCGGCACTTTCTGATACGCCTATATAGTTACCTAGGCTCTTGCTCATTTTTTCGGTACCGTCTAGACCTACTAAAATCGGCATAAATAGAGCGATTTGCTCCTGCTGACCTACGCTTTTTTGAAGTGTTCTTCCCATTAAAACGTTAAACGTTTGGTCGGTTCCGCCAAGCTCGATATCGGCTTTTAGCTCAACTGAATCGTACGCCTGCATTAGCGGATAGAAAAACTCGTGAATACCGATTGGCACTCTGTTTTTATAACGATTTTGGAAGTCATCACGTTCTAGCATACGAGCAACAGTGGTGGTGGCTGCAAGTCTTATTACATCTTCAAAGTTTAGTTTTGAAAGCCATTCGCTATTGAAACGAACTGTTGTTTTTTCTTTATCTAGCACTTTAAATATCTGCTCACAATAGGTAGCTGCGTTTTCACGAACTGCCTCATCTGAAAGTGCTACTCTGCCCTTTGCCTTGCCGGTAGGGTCGCCGATTTTTCCTGTAAAATCACCGATTACAATAACTGCTCTATGCCCTAAATCCTGCATCTGCTTTATCTTTCTTAAAACTACTGCGTGTCCTAAATGAATATCGGGTGCTGATGGGTCTAGCCCTAGTTTTATAATTAGTGGGCGGTTTTCCTTTTCGGAATTTTGTAGTTTTGCTAGTAGCTCCTCTTGGTTTACAATGGTTTCTGCGCCCTTTGCGATGATTTTAAGCTGTTCATTTGGTGTTAGCATATTCTTTTTCTCTTTTCTTTAATAATTAAGGCTCTTTATAAAAGCT
>JAVVYT010000150.1:0-3522 GCA_036650995.1 Clostridia bacterium
ATTTTTTTCGCCATAGATATCTGCTAGATAGTCAAAATTTGCACGGATGTAATTTTCGTTTAGCTCTTTGTTTGTAAGTGGGTCTAGAGTCTTGATATTTTTAGAGGATAGTAGCCAATATTTTTTGCCATTAATTGTAGCGAAACCATCGCCAGGCTTTGCGTTACCAAGACGATAGGTGTATTCAACCGGCACGTCTTTATTATAAATAACCTCTGGAACGGTGGTTCTATTTACCATACGAGTTATCATTCCGCCATTCCAAGGGTTAGCGTCAATGTAGATGAATAATCTGCCTTTATGGCAAACGCCGATAGTATCTTCTGCTATTACACCGTCAATGAAAGAGGTGGATTCTTGCTCATAGCCTAGCTTATCCGGGAAGTCTTTAAAGTGAAAGGCGTTCGGGATAAAGGAAGGGTCCCAGCCTTCTGTATAGTCCTCTTGCTCGTTTTGAAGGGTGCGTCGACGAATGGCTACCTTGATGTTTTCAGCTGAATCTCCGCTGCTGCCAAAGTTTACATCGGTGCCTGCTATCGTGGTGCCTTTAGCTGTTTTCATTAAAAAAGGTATGCGAAAGAATGTAGAGTTTAGATTATCTCCGTCGTAGAAAATTGCGTTTTTTTCATACTTCATAATTAATACCAATCCTTTTTTTTATTTAATTTTTTTATAATATTTTATTGAAAACTAATTTTATGGCATTTTGCAAAAGAGGGGAATAGCTAGTTTTACAAGCTTATTTTAGAGAACTTTTATTTTATAAGCTCTTCACTTATTTTTTGATGAGGAACTGATTTCCATATAACGCATCGTATTGTAGCATCTCTAAATCGCCTCGTACCTGTTCTATTCTAGGAATTTTTTCTGTAACTAAAAGTCCTTTAGAATCAAGGGTGTACTGCCAGGTGATGCCGGTTGTAACATTCATAGCACATTTATTGACGTTCATATATTGAGGTAGTGGCACATTAGCCGACTCTAGCATAATAGTTGGCAGATTATAGGTTGCGACGAGCGGAAATGTTGGTAGCTTTTCAGGGCTATTGCTCCACATTGCAACAGGAATTTTATAGGAATTGAATTTATCGGTTTCGCTATTTTTATCTAAAAATACAGATGGGTAGCTTGCCATATATGGTGAATGGTCGCCAAACATAAGGATATAGGTAGGACGAGTTTCGTCTTTTAACTGCTGTGCTAGATAGCAAAACATCTGCGATCCGTCATAAACACCCTCTGCGTGGCAAAGGATTTCGGGAATTAAAGGGGATACTTTTTCGTCTTTTGCGGTGACCTCTATATTGTAGTTTTCGTAGCGGTCGCCATTATATGTACTATGGTTTTGCATGGTGACAGCAAATAAAAAGTTAGGCTGGCTTTTGTTTTGGTTTAGCTCATAGATAAGCTCTTTAGCGATGGACATATCAGAGATGTACATTCCTTTTTTCTCGGCAAAATGCAGATCTTCGCTGAAAGTCATTTTATCAAAACCAAAATCCTCATAAACATCACGTCTATTCCAAAACCAATCAAGGTATCCGTGCGTTGCAAAGGTGTTATATCCTAAAAGATTAAAGTACTCGGTAAGGGACCACTGCTTATCATTCATATAGTTTTTGTAAATCATACTGCCCCACGGGAAAAAGGAAGAGCTTTTGCCTGTTAAAAACTCAAATTCGGGGTTTGAAGTGCCACCGCCTAGCTGACCTGAAAGGGCATAGCCAAAGACAGCATTGCTATTTTTAGTTAAATCGGTTATCGGAGAGAGCGGGTTTGGATTTAGATTTACAGCGGTGAACATACTATCGTCATACCAAGACTCGTTCATAATTACTATTATATTTGGCTTTTGTTCATCTGAAAGTTCCGATACTTCAGGATCTACGTACCCTAAATCATCAGCGGCTTTTTGCACTGACTCCTCGCTATAACCTTCTGGCTCTTTATATTTAATTCTCTTGATATTTTCAAGCATTGCGTTTATAAGTCCATTTTGGTTATACTCTAAGTCGAGGTCCCAAACAGTTTCATAGTAGCTTCGCTCTAGAAGTGAGTTTTTAGAAAATACGATGCCATAGCTTAAAGGCACCATTAATATTACGGTGGTGACAAGGGTTACAAGCCTTGTTTTTAGTTTAAATTTAACACTTCTAATAAAGAATAAGGCCGCTAGAAACACGACAAAGATAATGATACAGATGAAATAAACTTTTCTAAACTCGAGAGAAAAGGTGGAAGAGATACCCATAGCTTCCTTGTAATTTACGATATCGGTAGGCAAAAATGGCTCGTTTCTAAGGAGAACTTTTTGGTAGTTTATAATTGATATCAAAACAATAAGCGGATAGGTGACAGCTAGCGGCACCCATTTATTTAGTGTGATTAGATAGAGAAAAATATTAACGACTAAAAGAATAAGCACGGTAACAAAAAACGGCTTAAAGTATGGGATTATCCAGGCAAGGGTGTCTGGAAATTTATTTAGCATAACATATTGCGTTATGACAGCTTCGGTAATTGATAATAAAATTGTATGCACAAATAATAGAATAACAGCTACTCTTTTTCGCTGGAGTTGTCTTATCTCGCTTGGCTTTTTCAATATATATAATTTCCTTTGTTTTTATTAGTTTGATTTTTTAATTACCTTTATTATACTTCATTTGCGGGTATTTTGTCAAATTTTATAGACATCATTTTTAAAAACAAGACTTTTTATATCGGAGAGCAAAAGCTTATCGTTATCTATTCGCAAAATACTGTAAATTCCTTGCTTTACAAAGTTCGGGATTATCTCGCCTGTTGCGTATTTTGTGGCGGTTTCTTTTATCCGAACAGTGTCACCGACTACAAAATCATCTTTAGCGTTTACAGCCTTTATAATCTCGTCAAACGGGAACATCTCGCCCGGGTCGTTGGCTTTTGTCTTGGGATTTATCTGGTAATGCCCCACTATATGCTCTCTGTTTAGCGGTATTTGCGTGTTATATACCTTTTGCATTTCGGCGTTTATATGCTTTAGAAGAAAAATGGTGCTATTAAACTGCTCGGGGGTGATAGCGCCTTTGGTGTCTTTGTAAAAACCCTCATACTCAATGCTGATACTGTAATAGTTTGCGTTGGTTTTTCGCTCCACTACAATAGGCAAAGTGGAAAGACCAAAGTACACATTGGATTTTGGATTTACCGAAGTGCCTTGCGTAAAAGCTGCTTTGTTAATCGGTACAAACTGTGCTATTCGTCCGTCTTTGCCAATTAAAAAGTGTGATGAAACGGAGCTTGCCTTGTTTGAAAACCAATCCACTGTCCCCTCAAAATTCCCCTCCGCTATGTGCATTACAATTAAATCGGGAACATACCCCCTCCTATCCCCAAAGTTCGGCGTTTTGTACTGCTCGATATTTATCATATGTAATAACTCCTTTTTAAAAATATTGTGGTATTACAGTATATTCCCCAAAACCAAGTTATGACAAAATAAATGCTATGAAAAATTTAGTTATTATTTATGTATAAAAA
>JAVVYT010000151.1:0-3497 GCA_036650995.1 Clostridia bacterium
ATCAAGGTCATCACTATAAATACGAATAGTAGCATAATAGCTTTTTGGCATAGTGCTAGAAACTGTAAAGAAAAGTTTATCGGTCGGAATATCCAGCACTTTATTATCCATTATTGTATTAGGTACTAAAGTAGAAATATCGCTCAAGGCTTTATTCTCGTTTAATACTCTATATCCCTCATCGTCTATCATAAAAAAGTAGTTTTCAGCGACTACAAGCTCTGCCATTAATCTTTGCACTCCGGCACTTCTAATAGTATCGTTAGTTTTGAGTAAATCAATCTCAATTATCTCAACTAAAGATTTGCCATCTTCGTTATAATCCGAAATTTTAGATGCCATTACTTCTTTAAGCTCTTGTCTTTGCTTATCGAGCAAGGCGTTTTGCGAAACGAAAACTATCGTTAAATCGGGATGAGGTTTATTTACACAGCTAACAACCGACACAGAAAGAACCATCGCTATAAAAAGGACAAGCAGTGTTTGCCATTTATAGTGATACCAAAAGTTTACGATTTTATCTTTAAATGTCATCTTGACAGTTACTTCATATGTTTCCATTTTTTATCCTTTAGCCTAAACCTTTATGCAATAGGTTTCATTGTTGGGAAAAGTAGCACATCACGAATAGAGCTACTATCGGTAAGGAGCATTACAAGACGGTCAATTCCAATGCCTAGTCCGCCTGTTGGTGGCATACCATATTCAAGTGCATTAAGAAAGTCATTATCCATCTCGCTTGCTTCTTCATCACCTTGATTTTTAAGCTCAAGTTGATTTTCAAAACGCTCTCTTTGGTCAATCGGATCATTAAGCTCTGAAAACGCATTTGCATACTCACGTCCTGTAATAAATAATTCAAAACGCTCAGTATACTCCTCGTTTCCTTTTTGCTTTTTAGCAAGTGGTGAGATGTCAACAGGGTGGTTTGTAATAAATGTAGGCTGTACTAATTTTTCTTCGCAGTACTCTTCAAAGAAAAGATTTAGTATATCCCCTTTTTTATGTCTGTTTTCATATTTAATATGACGTTCATCAGCTTTTGCTCTTGCCTGCTCTAATGTGTGTATCTCGTTAAAATCTATCTTGCCATACTTTAATACAGCCTCTACCATAGTCATTCTTGCAAACGGTTTTGATAAATCCATCTCAATACCATCATATGTAATCTGCGTTGTGCCTAATACTTTTTGAGCCACAGTACGAATTAAATCCTCTGTAAGGTTCATCATACCCTCATAATCGGTGTATGCCTCATAAAGTTCAAGTAGTGTAAACTCGGGGTTGTGGCGAACGGAAATGCCCTCATTTCTGAACACTCTTCCAATCTCATACACTTTATCAAATCCACCAACAACGAGCCTTTTAAGGTATAACTCGAGTGAAATTCTAAGATGCATATCAAGGTCATGGGTGTTATGATGAGTGTTAAATGGACGAGCAGCAGCACCACCTGCAATTGTTTGCAAAACAGGAGTTTCAACTTCCATAAAATCTCTACTATTAAGATAATTTCTGATTTCACGGATAATAAAAATTCTCTTTTCGAAAATATTTTTAGTATCTCTATTTATAATAAGATCAACATATCTCTGACGATATTTAAGATCCATATCACGAAGTCCGTGCCATTTTTCAGGAAGAGGTAAAAGTGATTTAGAGAGTAGCTCTACTTTCTTTGCGTGTATTGAAATTTCACCACGACGTGTTTTAAAAACAAAGCCTGTAAGTCCTATAATATCGCCAATATCTAACTTCTTGAATTTCTCATACTCTTCTTCTCCGATATCGTCAATTTTAACATAGCACTGAATTTTATCGGTGGTATCAACTATATCAATAAAGCTAGCTTTTCCCATATCTCTAAAGCTCATAAGCCTACCAGCTACATTAACGTCTTTTAGCTCATCCTCTGAAAAATCCTCTTTGATTTTAGCGGCTTTTGCAGTCACGTCAAATTTAGTAATAACATAAGGGTCATTACCTATCTCTTTAAGTGCAGTTAATTTTTCTCTTCTAATCCTTACCTGTTCACTAAATTCTTCTTCGGTTGGAATTTCATTTTCGTTTACTTCTTTTTGCATTTGTTTTATTCTCCTAAATTTTGATTTATCTGATTTTATAAATATAAAACTTTATTTTAAAGCTGATTTTCTTATACCCTATCTTTTTAAAAATTAAACACTTATTTTAAAAAATATCTTATTTAAGTTTAAAGACTGCTTTTTTAAAATATCTTATTTAAGTTTAAAGACTACTTTTATAAAAACTTCTTTTTTAATTTTAAAGACTACTTTTTATAAATATCTTTTTACTTTAAAGACTGTTTTTTCTAAGAAAATGCTACTATTAAATTAATTACTTTTGCAATTTATAAAATTTTATTGGGGGCGAAACACTACTTGTTTGCCCCCAATTTTAATAGTTATTTTGGTAGTCCTATTTTCATAATCTTGAATTCATTAGTACCATTTGGGGTTTCAACTTTAATAATATCACCAATTTTTTTACCGATAAGCTGAACACCAATCGGGCTTTGGTCTGATATCTTTCCAAGCATAGGGTCAGCCTCGGTAGAACCTACTATTGTAAATTCCTCTTCACCGAAATCTTGGTCAAAAACAGTAACAACACAGCCAACGTCAACTACATCAGTTTTCACTTCACTATCTTTAATAATAGTGCAATTTGATAGTAAATACTCATACTCATCAATTTTCGATTCTAGCTTTGCCTGCTCATTTTTAGCCTCATCATACTCACTATTCTCCGATAAATCTCCGAATGAACGAGCCTCTTTTATCTTCTCAGCAACTTCAAGTCTAGTAACTGTTTTCATTAATTCAAGCTCTGCTAATATCTTTGCTCTTGTGCTTTCTGTAATTTTACTTCCCATTGTCATTCCCTCCTTTTATTTGTAATTTATTTATATTATATTCTGTAAATTTTAGTTTATTATCTCGTTTTTTCTAACAACAATAATATATTATTTGGTAGTATAACATATTTATTGTAAATAGTCAAGTACTCGCTATGTAAAAATTGTATAAACTGTATAAATTTTACTACTTTGTCGTAATATTATTTAAAAGAAAATATATATTACTCCTCTATTTGCTTTTTTATCTCCGCTGTGTCATATTTTAAGTTAATTTTAGGACTTTCATAAAATAATACTGCCGATAAAACACTTTTAGGTAGATATTCTGTAAATTCTAAAGGTAAATCATCATTACTACTGCTACACCTTTTGCTAAAGCTTTTATTAGAATTTTCGCAACAACTTTCAGTAGAACTTATACTAGAATTTCCGCAACTACTTTTAGTAGAGCTTATGTTAGAACTTATGTTAGACCTTTCCCAACAACTTTCAGCAGAACTTATACTAGAATTTTCGCAACTACTTTTAGAAGAGCTTATGTTGGAACTTAAACTATAATTTAAATTATAACTAAAAGAATTAAAGATGTTTTTAGATAGGTTTTTATTATCAATAT
>JAVVYT010000152.1:0-3410 GCA_036650995.1 Clostridia bacterium
AAAAAAAGTATGAAACTCTATATCTTGGCTATAAAAATATAAAAGTTTATTTTCAAATTAGAGTGGTGAGTGTCAAGCTATTAATTAGAAGAAACTAAAAATTCAAGGGGTTTTATAAATTTTTTAAAAAAAGTATGAAACTCTATATCTTGGATATAAAAAAATAAAAGATTATTTGCAGATTTGAGCGGTGAGTATGAACTATTATTATAAGAAACTAAAATTCTATTTACAAAAGATAAAAGAGTGTCTATAATAGGATATATAAGAGGTGATTTAATATGCTAGTTAGGTTTAATGTTGGAAATTACTTATCTTTTAAAGATGTACAGGAATTTTCAATGATAAAGGGAAAGACTGAAGATAAGGCAGAACATTTATTTAAAACAGGGCAGATAGAGATTTTAAAATTTGCATCTGTTTTTGGTGCTAATGCGTCTGGTAAATCAAATTTAATTTCAAGCATAAAATTTGCACAAGACATTATTTTACATGGAATACCTAAAAGAACAACGCAAAGTGTTTTTAGAATGGATCCTAAATCCTCAATAAAACCGTCTTATTTTGAGTTTGAGATAATAATTGATGATAAAAACTACTCATATGGTTTTGAAATAATATTAGATAAAAGAGCTTTTATTTCAGAGTGGCTAATTGAGCTTTGTCCTAGTGGCGTAAATAACATCATTTTTGAACGGGATATTCCGAATAGCACAATTACAACGAATATTGATATAAAATCCAAAACACTTTTAAATAAGTATGAGGTGTATTGTGATGATGTTAAAAGTAATTGTAACGTCTTATTTTTAAAAGAAATGAATCGCTCTAAATCGGCTATTTATAAAGAGAAAAGTGAGCTTAGTATTTTTAGTGAGGTATATGATTGGTTTAAAAGCACTTTAGATGTTAATATTCAGGAGCGACAGATTACCGATTTTTCATATTTTAAAGATGACAAGAACAAGCCTAAAATTTGTAGAGTGATCTCTGCACTTGGAACAGGGATAACGAATTACGAAAAACGAGAATCTTCACTTAGCAGAATACGTGGTGATTTACCAAAGGCTATTTTGGATAAGATAGATGAGTATATAATAGCACTTAAAGAGCAGAAGAAAAACGATACAATATCAGTACATTTTAATGGTATGTTTTATTTGATTTCGGTTATGAGCGGAGAGGTTAAAGTTCATACAATTGCATTTAATCATGGTACTTTAGACTGGTTTAATTTTGATGAAGAGTCTGATGGAACAAGGCGAATACTTGATTTAATTGAAATTTTATTTGAAGAAAAAAAGAAAGTTTATTTTATCGATGAAATTGATAAAAGTTTGCATCCACAGCTAACATATAGATTTATAAAAGAGTTTTTAGAAGCGTCAAAAGCTAAAAATATTCAGCTTATTATTACAACACATGAACAGCAACTACTTAATTTTGATTTATTAAGGCAGGACGAAATTTGGATTGCAAGTAAAAACAAAGTTGGAGAAACTTCTCTTTATTCACTAGACGAATATAATGTTCGGTTTGACCAAAAAGTAGACAAGGCTTATTTAGAGGGGAGATATGGCGGAGTTCCTGACTTTGATGATACTTTTCCATTAGATTGTGAGATGGATTTATAATGAGAAAGGATAAACCTTTTGGAGTTACAACTACCCATTTTAATTCAGTTCAAAACGAGAAGAAAAAATACATTTTAGCATACGAGGGTAGCAAAACAGAGGCACAGTATTTCAATGCAGTAATAGCCTCAAGAAAGCAACTTGGAATAAATCCGCTTATAGAATTTGTTCCTCTTCTTCGTAGTGTCCGCTATGAAACCGAAAGCCACCCAAACAGAATGTTATCACTTTTAGAAGAACATCTTGAAAAATATGATACTGTTAAAGTTTACATAGATAAAATAGTAGATTTTGCGTGCGAGAAGATGGGGATATCAGAAAATAGCAACTATACTCGTGATATGCTCATTAATAAGTTACATAAGTTTTTTCGCAAGCGGGGGCAAACTTTAAATGACGAGATAAAAGATTCTAATATTGTCTTGCCTTTAATAGCGGATTATTTAAAAAACAATATTTTAATGAAAGATAAAATTGAAAACATTCGCCTTTATGTCGAGCAACAGAGGGTTACATACGCACCTGATATTGATGATGTTTGTCTTATAATTGACCGTGACCGAGATAATTTTTTTACCTATCAGTTTGAAATAGTATATGATAAATGCAAAGAAAAAGGATATCGATTATTCGTTAGTAATCCAACCTTTGAATTTTGGCTACTTCTACATAGTGATAAGGTTTTAAAATACAATAAAAGGGATTTATTAAAAAACGCAAAAAACGGGTCAAAACGTTATTTAGAAAGACTATTAGCAACTGAATTTCATTCCTATAACAAGTCGGATATTATGGCATATAGATTTATCCCGCATATCTGTAAAGCTATTAAAAACGAAAAGTTTTTCTGCGAGGATTGTAAAAACCTTAAATATAAACTAGGCTCTAATATCGGTATTCTGATGAGCGAACTTATGAAATAAAATTTTGCATACTAAAAATAACGATAAAACAAGCAACTCAAATTTATAAGAGTTGCTTGTTTTTTTAAAAGGTATTTTAAGTTTTATATACTATCTTTTGTTACCATAAAGAGGTCCGTAAGCTGTGCAGGCTCTGAAATCGGCACTTTCTTTATCGGCTGTACCAAAAGCATTAAAGCTATGAGGTCTGTAAATTTTCTCATCAGGTACGTTGTGCATTGAAACTGGAATTCTAAGCATTGAAGCTAATGTTATAAGGTCAGCACCAACGTGTCCATAACTGAATGCACCATGGTTTGCACCCCAATTAGCCATTACTGAATAAACATCGGTAAAAGCACCTTCGCCGGTAAGGTTTGGAGTAAACCAAGTGGATGGCCAAGTTTTATCTGTACGATAAAGCAAGGTTTTATCAACTTCAGCAGGAAGATCAACAGTGTAACCTTCGGCGATTTGAAGTACAGGACCTAAACCGTCAATAAGATTAACTCTTGCCATAGTTACAGGCATTTCACCATGTGTTGAGAATTGTGAGCTAAATCCGCCACCTCTGAAATATTGTAAATTAGCAGAAGCCCATTTTGTGCTTTCTAGGCAACTATTTATATCGGTATCGGTAACGTCCCACCATTTTTTCATAACAGAATTACCATTTTCGTCTTTCATAGAACCTGTTCCGTCTAGGGCAGAAGCACCAGAGTTTATAAGATGGATAAAGCCATTAGCAGCTTTTCCGGTAGGTGTCCAATCGGTAACACGTTTAACTGCGTCAGGACTCCAATAGGTACGAACGTCAGAAAATACACTTGCTTTATCAGATACTAGTTTTAAAAATAGCATTGCAACACCATTT